>JAFADM010000437.1 GCA_023424865.1 Bacillota bacterium
GAGGGAGCAGGATCCGATAATCCTCTTTCCTACAAATACTACAACCCCGATGAAGTCATCGGCGGAAAAACCCTGAAAGACCATCTTCGCTTTGCAGTTGCTTACTGGCATACCTTCCAGGCAAGAGGCGCGGATCCCTTTGGTTCCGGAACTGCCCAAAGGCCCTGGGACAGTGTGACCGATCCTCTGGATCTGGCTTATGCCAAAGTCGATGCCAATTTTGAGTTTGTTGAGAAGCTGGGACTGCCCTTCTTCTGCTTCCACGACAGAGACATTTCTCCCGAAGGCGATTCCCTTACCGAAACCAACAAGCGTCTGGACAGTGTTGTTGCAAGAATTAAGGACAGAATGAAGAACAGCCCTGTAAAGCTGCTGTGGGGAACCACCAATGCTTTCAGTCATCCTCGCTTTGTTCACGGCGCATCCACCTCTTCCAGCGCGGATGTATTCGCTTATGCTGCTTCCCAGGTGAAGAAGGCTATGGAAATCACCAAGGAGCTGGGCGGAGAAAACTACGTGTTCTGGGGCGGCCGAGAAGGCTATGAAACCCTTCTCAACACCGATATGAAGCTGGAGCTGGACAATCTGGCACGCTTCTTGAAGCTTGCCGTAGATTATGCCAAGGAAATCGGCTTTACCGGCCAGTTCCTTATTGAGCCCAAGCCCAAGGAGCCTACCAAGCACCAGTATGACTTCGATGCCGCAACGGTTTTAGGCTTTCTGAAAACCTATGGCCTGGATCCCTACTTCAAGCTCAACATTGAAGCGAACCATGCAACCCTTGCTCAGCACACCTTCCAGCACGACCTCAGGGTTTCTCGCATCAATAACGCTTTGGGCAGCGTGGATGCCAACCAGGGTGATTCCAATCTGGGCTGGGATACGGATCAATTCCCCACCAACCTCTACGACACCACCCTGGCAATGTACGAAATCATTCTGGCCGGCGGCTTCACCAGCGGCGGTCTTAATTTCGACGCTAAGGTTCGCAGAGCTTCCTTTGAGCCTGTGGATCTGTTCTATGGCCATATTGCAGGTGTAGATGCCTTTGCAAAGGGCTTCAAGGTCGCTCATAAGCTTATTGCTGACGGAACATTCGAAAAGTTCATTGCAAACCGCTACGCAAGTTTCACCACCGGCATCGGCAAGGATATTGTTGACGGCAAGGTTAGCTTTAAGGATCTGGAAGCCTATACCCTTAAAAATGGCGAACCCACCCTTACCTCCGGCCGTCAGGAGATGCTGGAATCCATTCTGAACCAGTATATTCTTGAAACCAAATAAATTAAAGATGCTATAGAACGCAAAAGGGCTGTCGGAGCCGGCAATTAAGGCAGGACAGCGTAGAAAGGAGGGCAATTGCCCTCCTTTTCGTTTACGCATTAATGCTTTTCTCACTCGCCGGTATTTAGATAAGTTTAAGCCCGGGCGAGGCAATTTACAGTCTTCTGCTTTTATGGTATAACACCATATATAAGGAAGGGGAGGGTCACCTCTAGGCTCAAAAAATACTTTGGTAATGAGCCTCTGCTTAAGCTTTTACAATGAAGTGCCTTAAAAAGAAGTAAACGGGAGTTGAAATGCATGAACGTGGAATTTGTTGAAATGTCGGATCCTTTTTTAAATGATGCAGCAGAAATTTATAATTACTATGTGCGCAACACCACTGTGACCTTTCACACTGAGGAAATGACCGGAGAGGAAATGAAGGACATTTTGTATCAGCACGATACCCTGTACGTTTCCTATGCCATTTTAAATGAGGGTGAATTTGTAGGATACGCTTATATGGCCCCCTATAAAAAGCGTCAGGCCTACCGTGTTTCCTCTGAAGTGACTTTGTATATCAAGCCTGAGTGCTGTGCCAAAGGAATTGGAAGCCATGCACTGACACTTTTGGAAGCCAATGCAAAAAAGAAGGGGATTCGAACGCTTCTGGCCGTGGTATGTTCCGAAAACGCAGCCAGCATTAAGCTGTTTCTTAAAAACGGATATGAAAAAAGCGCCCACCTCAAAGAGGTGGGCATGAAGTTCAATCGCCTTCTGGATATTGTTATTCTCCAGAAAATAATGGAATAGGTGCCGTTAATACTTTCTGAACAGGCCGATAACCTTGCCCAGCACGGCGAGATTATCGCCTGCCAGAATAGGCTCATAGGCCGGGTTTTCAGGTTGGAGCCTGATATGATCCTTCTCCCTGTAAAAGGTTTTTACCGTAGCTTCATCATCTATAAGAGCTACGACCATATCGCCATTGACGGCGGTGCTCTGCTGCCGTACAAGAATATAATCCCCGTCCATTATACCTGCGTTTATCATACTGTCGCCACGTACCTTGAGCATAAAGGTGGTTGCGTTTTCAAGATACCGAATGGGAACGGGAAAGGTTTCTTCGACGTTTTCTACGGCTAAAATAGGCTTGCCTGCGGTTATACGTCCCAGAACGGGAATATTGTCAATTTCCTGATCGGAAATGAATCCTTCAAGGCTTTTGGATGTTTCATCCACAATTTTAAGGGCTCTGGGCTTTGTGGCATCCTTGGTAATTTGACCATCGTCTTCAAGCTTTTTAATATATGCATGCACCGTGGAAGTGGATTTAAAGCCCACTGCCTGGCAGATCTCCCTTACAGAAGGGGGATAGCCCTTTTCAGCCAAATGGCGATTGACAAAGTCAATGATTTTCTTTTGTTTATCCATGTCGCGATGCCGCATACATATCCTCCTAAAACCTTGGTTATGTGTTAAGTAAAAACTTCAA
>JAFADM010000447.1 GCA_023424865.1 Bacillota bacterium
ACCATGAACAGCTTAAAAGGTACCAAAACTGCCGAGAATTTGCTTAAGTCCTTCGCAGGCGAATCCCAAGCCCGCAACCGTTACACTTATTATGCTTCCGTAGCAGATAAGGAAGGCTTTAAGCAGATCCGCGATATTTTCATTGAAACGGCGGAAAACGAGAAGGAGCATGGTAAAAGGTTTTATAAGTTCCTTCTGGAAGGACTTAAGGATGAGCTTCCTGCCATGATTGAAATCACTGCGGGTTTCCCTGTAGCTCAGGGGACAACAGTTGAAAATCTTAAGGCAGCAGCCAGCGGTGAAAATGAGGAGTGGACTGATCTTTACCCTGAGTTTGCAAAGGTAGCTCAGGAGGAAGGTTTTCCTGAGGTAGCAGCAGCCTACAAGTTCATTGCATCTGCTGAAAAAAGGCACGAAACCCGCTTTTTGAAGCTGGCAGAGAACATTCTGGGCGAAAAGGTTTTCGCAAAGGACGAGAAGGTTCTTTGGAAATGCGGAAATTGCGGCTACATACACGAAGGCACGGGAGCACCTGAAAAATGTCCCGCCTGTGTTCATCCCAAGGCTTATTTTGAACTGTTTGTCGAAACCTATTAAAGCTTAGGGCTTTAGCGGGCTTTTGAGTAAACAGGCTTATAGCGCAAAAAAAAGAGCGCCAGCTTCAGGCGGAAAGCCACAAGGACAAATTGTGGGCCTACACCATACGGCGAGCGGAAACAAAAAAATCCCTCCATTCCTAAAGAATTTTTTGGAATGGGGGGATTTAATATTTGACGTGTTTAGGCTGATAAATTGGCTCTAACTCCAGCGAATCAGCTTCCGAATAGTGCTCCTGTATTGCAAAATGTAATGTAGTCGAGTTTTTGCCTACAGTGTTGACAAGTGTAGACAGGGCTTTTATAATGAGGATGTCTACACTTGTAGTCAGAACGGGGTATAAAACAGTGGCGAAGGAACATATAAGTCTTACAACAGCGGAATGGAGTATCATGGAGTATTTGTGGGAAAATACCCCGTGTACGGGGCGTGAGGTTTCGGACCATTTCAGAGAGCTTACCGGGTGGTCACGGACAACCACGCTGACGCTTTTGAACCGTATGATTAAAAAGGGCGCGGTGCTTTGCGATGAGAGCGGTGATATCTATACCTATTCGCCGCTGATCGCCCGTGAAGACGCGCTGATGCGAGAAACGGAAGCCTTTCTCAGCCGCATCTGTAAGGGCAGCGTCAGCATGATGATGAGCGCCATCACAAAGAAGCAGGAGCTATCAAAGGACGAGATCAACGAGCTGTACGCGATCCTGCGCCAGGCAGATGCGGAGCGGGCGTCAAAGGACAGCGGGGTAAAGAAACATGACTGAATGGATTATAGCCTCATCTGTTTTGATAGCGGTGATAGCCGCCCAGCGTTTTATCCTGCGCGGTAAGGTAAGTCTGCGCTTGCAATACGCGCTTTGGGCGCTGGTGCTGATAAGGCTGCTTGTGCCGGTGAGCTTTGGCGTGAGCACTGTCAGCGTTATGAATGCAATACCGGCTCCTCTGCCGGAAACGGTGCTGCCCGTTGATGTGCCGGCGGGCGCAAATAACATCCCGGCGGGAGTGACGCCGGAAATTTCTTTCCCCGCCCTGCCGGAAAACGCCGGTGTAGCGGAGAATGTTCAGAACAACATTTCTGATGCGTATATCCGGGTCATAGATTGGGGCTTCGTAGCGCTGGTTGTATGGATCACCGGCCTCACCGCTGTTGCCCTGTTTCTGTTTATTGCAAATCTTCGTTTCTCAATCAGGCTGAAAAGTGACAGGCGCAGAGTCGACATCCCGGGATTTCCTTTGCCGGTTTATGTCTCAGAAATGGTGGAAACGCCCTGCATGTTCGGCTTGTTCCCTCCCGCGATTTATGTCACCCAGGAGGTGCTGGAGGACGAGAAAACTTTGCACCATGTGCTTGAACACGAGGCAACCCATTATCGCCACGGTGATCCTATATGGGCAATACTTCGTTGTGTGTGTCTGGCGCTGCATTGGTATAACCCTCTTGTGTGGCTTGCCGCCTCACTTTCCAAACGGGATGCGGAGCTTGCCTGTGACGAGGGTACGATAAAACGGATCGGCGAGGAGTCACGCGGTGACTATGGCCGATCACTCGTCGGCCTGACCTGCAAGAAACACACCGCTAGTACGCTTCTTATCACATCAACCACCATGACCGGCAGTAAAAAGGGTATTAAGGAACGTGTCGTTCTTATTGCAAAGAAGCCGAAAACGGCGATAGGAACTCTTGTCGGCGTAATTATTGTCGCGGCCGTGGCGGTGGGCGGAACCTTCACTGGAGCTGAAATTGCCAATGATGTGGGCGATTTTGGCGAGGAAGCGGGACCTTCCTACCCTGATGCCTCCGTGAGTCCGGCCGCCTCTGGCACCAATGCCTATAACATCCCGATGGACGCCGTTTCCTTCTACGGCCCCCACGGGATACAGCCGGAGCCCGCCGTGGATGAATCGGACATTAAGGAGATTTTGGCAGAGGCGGAGTCCAGCGGCATGAAAATGCTGTTCTACCGGGCGTACAGCGGAGATATCTGGGGTGCATGGGTGAAGGAAGACGGGAGCGTCCACCGATTCATTCATGCCTATGACAAGCAGGAGCAGTGGGGGTACGAAAGCGGATTTTCCGTCGAGCTGTTCCGGAGCCTGTTCGGGCGAGAGGGCTTCGTGATGGGCTACTCCCTTGGCGCGTCCTATCATGCCTATGATTACTATTTTTTAAACGACGGCGGAGACGTGGAGCTCCTGGCCGGCTGCACGAACAACCACACCGTTCTGGATCTGGATGGAGACGGGAACTCAGAGCTGCTATACTTTTCCTACGTTAACGCCGGGCTTGCGCCATATTTCTATTTGAAGCGGGAGAACGGCCTCTATCAAGCGGACGTGACCTCACTTTTGCAGGATACCTTTCCGGGCTGGAGGCACATCCGGTCGGACGGCTCTGTCTCCCGGGACGAGGACGGCCCATACCTGTCCCTGACCTTCCGTCTGGGTGAAGAAGAAACGGAATACACCTGCCGGGTGCGCTACGCCCATGATGCCCTGGTGGTGGAGGATGTGCCGGAAAACGCGTCTCCGGACAGGGATATATGGCTGGTGCGGAAGGACGGTTATGAGGTGGGCTTGCGCAACCAGAGCGCTCAGACCGAAATCCTCATGAGAAGGGATGGAGTCGTTACGGTGCTCGGCAGCGTGCCCTCCGGTTTCGATACAGGTATGCGGTATTCCCTGCGTTCCTTTGATGCCATTCCGGAGCTGAGCGGCTTTGTTCTGGAGCATTTGACCGGCTATGGCTGGGGCAATTTCTTCTATTACGCGGTACAGAATGATTCTGCGTTTTGCTTTGCACAGAGCTTCGGCTGGGACAGGACAGACATTGCCGAGGATCTGGACGGCGATGGTCAGTCGGAGCTGATATGCAATGTCACCTATGGCGCGGATGGGGTAAGGAGCGTTATGGTCTATCGGATGAAAGAAGGCATCCCCCAAGTGGCCAGTGTAAAGGACGCCATGCTGAGCCTGCCGGAAGACAAGACGCTGGCGGGTATGGCCTCCGCCGTTTATGACGGGAATACCGGAGCGGTCACCCTGGAATACATGATCAGAGGCGAGGACGACTTACGCGTCGAAACAGCTCCCATTGATTATGATAGCCTGCAATTTGAGAATTTTACCGCGGAATGGTAAAGGCTTGAAACGGCAGGCGGCAGCCCTACGTTCATTACTGGAAGCAGACAGTCGAAGAGGGCGTTTGCTCCGGCGCTGCCGGGCAAGCATAAAAGAGGGCACCTTTATCCGGTGCCCTCTTTTATGGGGGGCTCAATGGAGAGAGCGTTTAATTAAAGGGATATAAGCGGATTATTTCAGGCTGCAGGCTGAAGCTTCTTTAAATACCTCCACAGAAGCTTTACAAGCTCGGATACCCCAACGACACTAATGGTTAACCCGAGTATTTTCAGCCACATGGCCAAATCCAGGGGAATGGTACCAAAGAAGGCCCCAGCAAACTGTATGATAAGGATTTGCATTACAAAGGTTATGGATATAACCAGAAGCATAACCTTGTTCTTCAGGATGTGCCTGAAAATACTTACATCATGAAGCTCGCGGCAGTTAAACGCGTTAAAGAGCTGGAACAGGGCAAACAGGGTAAATAGAACGGTGGTCATTTGCTCTTCCGTGGCTCCTAAAAAGTTATAGGTATACTGAAAGAGGAAAATAACGGAGATATAGATTCCTGTTAGGCCGATTCTTGTCAGCATACCTCTGGATATGATATTTTCGCTTCTTTTGGTGGGAGGCCGGCTCATGAGATCGTCATAGATGGGTTCAAGTCCCAGGGTGAGGGCGGGAGGCCCGTCCATGATAATATTGATCCACAGGAGCTGCAAAGCGGTAAATGGCGCCTTTAAGCCCAGCAGAATGGAGGTGAAAACCACAATAACAGAGGACAGGTTAACGGTAAGCTGAAACTGTATAAACCTGCGGAAGTTTTCATAGATTCCGCGCCCCCAGGCAATGGCCTTTACAATAGTTGAGAAGGAGTCGTTGAGCAGAACAATATCGCTTGCCTCTTTGGATACCTCGGTGCCGGATATACCCATGGCAATGCCTACATCAGCATTTTTTAGCGCAGGTGCATCATTTATACCGTCACCTGTAACAGCAACCACATTACCCTGAGATTTGAGAAGCTTTACAACACGCATTTTAATGGTGGGGGTGCTTCGTGCGATAACACTTATGATGGGCAGCTTTCTCAGAAGCTCCGCATCGCTCAAATCCGCGATGTCTTTGGCTTCGACGGCAATTCGGTTGGCGCTCAGAATATGAAGCTCATTGGCAATGGCTGTGGCCGTTATGATATTATCGCCCGTCAGTATTTTAAGATCAATGCCTGCCACACGGCAATTTTTTACCGCATCATAAACATCAGCCCGGAGGGGATCGGAAATGGCCACAAAACCGTCAAAAATCATGTTCCTTTCCATAGAGGCATGGTGGTGCTCATCCTCATAGTCCAGCATGCTTTCAAGCTCCTTGTGGGCAAAGGCAATGACGCGCATGGCTTTTTCCTGGGCCTTGGTGATATAATGCTCAATTTCATTTTTTTCAGTGTTGGACAGTGCGCACATGGTGAAGAGACATTCCGGGCTTCCCTTGACATAGGAAATAATTTTGCCGTCCACCTTGCTGATGGTAGTCATGTGCTTAAGCTCCGAAGAAAATGGGAAGGAGTGGAGCACCTCATGATCCAAACGCTCGTCCTTGTAGGTTTTCCCCGTTTCCCTGCGAGCGAGGGAACATTCGTAAAACGTAAGCATGGCGCATTCCGTTGGATTGCCGATGAAGGTGCCGTCCTGAGATATATCCGCAGTGGTGTTAAGGCAGATATTATGAACAAGCCAGGGAGAGGAGAGCTCTGCCGGCTTGTTGTGCCATTGGGAGTCAAAATAGGCTGAAACCGTCATTTTATTTTCTGTTAGGGTACCTGTTTTATCAGAGCAAATGACATTTATACAGCCTACGGTTTCCGAAGCAATCATTTTTTTGACCAGAGCGTTTTGATGTGAAAGCTTGATTATATTTATGGAAAGTGATACCGCCACTATGGTGGGAAGGCCCTCCGGCACGGCGGCCACAATAAGTACAATGCTTGTAACAAATGCATCCAGAACATCCTCAAAAACAAGTCCTCCGGAAAGAGTGAAGGAGATAATTTCGGATATAAAGACGATGGTTGCGGCGGTGATACCTAAAAGCGTAATGGTTTTTCCCAGCCGCGCCAGCTTCTCCTGTAAGGGGGTGGAGGTCCTTTCCGTTTTTGTAAGTTCCTTGGCAATTTTTCCGAATTCCGTATTATCGCCCACTGCCGTGACAACCATCTTACAATAGCCGCTTGTAATAAAATTGCCTGAATAAAGCATATTACAGCGTTCTGCCAGCGGTGTTTTTTCATCCACAAGAGGTATATTGGCATCCTTCTGAGACGGGACGCTTTCACCTGTCAGGGCGGATTCGTCGGCTGAAAGTCCCACGCTTTCCAGAAGCCGGCCGTCGGCAGGAATGCGATCACCTGTTGAAAGAAGTAAAATATCACCCACTGCCAGCTCTCTCTGTCCTATCATAACAGTGTCGCCGTTTCTCAGGGTTTTAATAAGCGTGTCCTCACTTATTTTGGAAAGAGCCTCAAAGGCTTTGGCACTTTTACCCTCCATAACAACGGTAATAATAACTGAAAGAGAGATTGCGGCAAAAATGCCCACACATTCCAGAAAGTCTGCCTCGCCGCCTGTGGCAGCCCTGATGATATTAACGGCAAGGGCAATAATACCCGCCATAATAAGCATCAAAATCATAGGCTCGCTGGCTGCGCCCCAGATGCGCTTAATAAGGGACTCGGGCTTTTCTCTTGAAAACACGTTTTTCCCGTATTCTTCCTGGTTCCTTCCTGCCTGATCTGTTGTCAGCCCCGCCGTCCCATGGGTATTCAACCGACGCAGAAGACTTTCTCTGTTTTCCGTAAAATCCTTCACTGCAATTCCACCTCGTTAAAAGTTTTGTATTTTAGGGTTTGTTTATGCACAATAAGATTCTTCGCCCGCTTAACACAATAAAAGACTGCCGGCGGTACACGGGAACCCTGTTGTATTACAATAAAAAAACTCGTGTATAGCGGTATTGCTATACACGAGCCGTAAAAAAAGACCATGTATGGCTAATAACTAGCTATACATGAGTCTCGTTTTTTAAGACAAGCCAGACTAAAAAGTCAGTATGTTGACTTGACACGCAGAAACCTGCGCAAACTACTCCCTCACGAGTATTTTAAATTGTTTTCAAATTATATCATGTAAAAATGAGACAAGTCAATTGGCTGAGGAGTATTTTTATACCGTTTTATTGTTAAATTGCAAAAATAACTTCCACTATGGAAAGAGTATGCCTAACGGTGCCAGGCAAACTGGAGCGTCTCCATTGGGGGAAAAGTGGAAAAACCGCCATAATCTTTTACGGAGGGGGTAGCTCCTGGTCATCCGTCTGTGACTGGTAAAAGGGACGGAAGCTCTTCCATATATTAGAAGAGCTTGTTGACTAATTTTATTGTAGAGAGCTATAATCAAATTATTATTGATTATAGGACGAATTAGCAGCTCATGTAATTATTATGTGTAATAAATACATTAATTCATTTAGTTGACAGCATTAGTGGCAGGCTTAAATTTTATGGGGTGGAAGTAAATGAATGCTACCAAAAGCATAAAGACACCAAGGAATAGTACCGACAAAAGAAAAAAGCTATTTGCAATTGCAGTTTCCTGTTTTGTTTTTATTTTCATAATGCTCTTACACCTGAACGTTTTTTCAAGAGCAGGGGACATTCAAAAGGCCACTGAAAATATCATAACAGCACACCGGATACCTGATTGCGCAGTCGTTACATATAAGAATTCAGAAGTTAATTTTGATAATTACGGTAAAAGCCTTGGTGCACAAGTCAGTGATTCTTCATTGTTCGTTCTTGGCTCAACGACAAAAGCGTTTACTGGCTTGGCAATTCAAATGATAACTGATGAGGGATATATTAATCTGGATAATGTTATATCCGACTATATTCCTGAGTTGCAATTTCTTTATAACGGGGAAAAAACAGATATAACAATTCGTCAGTTGTTATCCCATTCAAGCGGAATACCATACGAAACACTCTATCGTCTACCTTCGGGTGATTATGCTGGGGTTATTGAGAAGAGCGTACAGGAAATCAATGGTATAGCGCTTGATTTTGTCCCCGGCTCAAAATATAAATATGTCAATATGAATTACACAATACTTGCATATTTACTTGAGATAACTACGGGAAAGAGCTATGAATCCTATGTTAAGGAAAACATTTTATTGCCGCTTGGAATGAATAATACGTATTTGTATTTGGATGAGGCCATTCAAAAAGATACATTTGTAAAGGGCTCCAGAACATTTTTCGGTTACATTGCGGAATACAATGCTGAGCTTGAAGGCGCTAATAAGCCTGCGGGCGGTATGATTACCTGCACTGAGGATTTAAGTATATGGATAAAAGCCCAGATGGGAGAATCAAGCATACCTGATAATTTAAAAAACGCCATTGCACACACCCATGATATCAGCCAATGCGCCTATACGCCCAAAACAGGTCAAGATTATTATCTTTTTGGCTGGCATATATCCGCAGACGGGGAAACAATAATGCATACGGGAGGCATACAAAACTACGGTTCTACTGTGATGATAAATTTAAAAAACAAAACCGCTGTTGCAGTTCTTTGCAATAGCATGCTTTCTCCGGCTGTTTACATTGCGGAAAATTATATGGCAGTCTTGCGGGGTGCCGAACACTATAATATAGGCTTTGCTTCGGTAGCAACGCTTGATATTATTTGCTCATTTATTTGTCTGCTGCTGCTTTATTTGATAATAAAAACAATAATAAAAATAGTTAAGGGACAAAATAAATCAACAAAAACATCAAATTTGATAATAAAAACGATATTGCTTTGCTGCATTTTAATTACACTGGCATGTTTTCCTTTTTTGATTGGGTACACCTACGCGATGCTTTGGAAGTGGTCTGCAATGACAATGCTATTTTCTATTGTAGAGGGAATTCTTCTTTGCGCTTTAAAAATATACGTCAACATCTCGCTGTTGTGGAAGCAAGCCTTTTAAAAAAGCTTCAAGTTTGGTAGATAGCTTATGTTCTAGCCATGCTTCGTTATTATCTTTGGGTGGGCGGGGGTGTGAACCTTAACTTTTTTGAAATTATTTGAGGGTTCATAAAACCGCCTTATTGTGGTTTAATAGTGTTGTGGCTGTTGAGCCCTCTTTCTGAAAGGAGAAGGGGCAAGCACCCTGTGAAATTTGACTTAAGAAGGTTGGTTGATATGGGAGAAAACGAGCACATGGCTCTTTTTGATAAACTGGGCATAAAGAATACAAGGCAGAGGAATCTTGTCTACTTAATCCTTGAAAAAAGCGGACAGCCCATGACAGCGGAGCAGCTGTTTTTTGAGGTGCGAAAAACGGATGAAGGCGTAAGCCTTTCGACAATCTACCGTATACTGGATGTTTTTTTGGATAAGGGCCTTGTTCTTAAAAGTGAAATTTCTGGGGAGGGAAAGGCCGTATTCGAGCTTGACCACATGGAGCACAAGCATCATCTGATATGTCTTTCCTGCAGAAAAATTACACCGGTTACCAATTGTCCGCTGGAGCAATTTGAAGAATCTCTGGAAAAGAAGACGCGATACACAATAACAAGTCATAAATTAGAAATTTATGGCTACTGTCCTGTTTGTATGAATAAAAAGAATTCCCAGGAAACCCATTAACGGTTTGTCCCCCTGGCAGGGCTGTGTCGAACCAGGGGTCTATCATGCACAATGTGCCGAAGAGATGAATAAGATATAGCAGGTAGATTGACAAGCCCCCCTTAAAAAGGAGGAACTGCTATGTGCTTTTTATTCAATAGGAGACGCTGTTGTAACCGCCAACGCAGAAGTTGCTTCTGCCCCGGCCTCTGCCGCAGACGGTGCTGCTGAAATTCAGTTTCCGGCCTATACTTGGCCGTTATTCAAACGGCGGGCAACGCCGTGATAAACGTGTAGCCGTATAAAAGTGTCTTAAATAGAAGAGAAGAAAGACCAGGCTGAACTTCCCGGGGGGCGTTATTCGTAATGCCCTCCAAGTTTTCTGTAAGACCCCGGTGTAATGCCCTCCAGCTTCTTGAACATTTTAATAAGGGCGCTGCCGCCAAGAAAGCCTGTTTCAAGAGCAATCTCCTCAATGGTTTTTTCAGTGGTTCTTAAAAGCTCCTTGGCCTTTTCAATACGTACCTTGTAGAGATAATCCAAAGGACTTGTGCCGTATTGGATTTTAAAGAGCTTGGACAGGTAAGGGGCTGAGATGCTCATCTTTTTTCCGATTTCGTTATTGTTAAGATTGGGGTTGCTGTAGTTTGTCCGGATATACTGCTCCGCCCGTATACAAATGATATGCCGCTCTCTGCTGCTTTCCTGAAAAACGGAAAGGGCATTGAGGGCTGTGATAAATATCTCTTTAAACTCCTCAAAGGTTTCGATCCGTAGAAGCTTCTTCACAAAATGATGCTCATTTTCCAATTCTGTGGCGTTAATATCGTAAATAATCTTGTTTACGGCGTTAACCATATCGTATTTGAAGCACCGAATGGCTTCAAGAGAGGGCTCGCCCTCCAAAAAAGCATTGTCCAGAATTTTAGCCACCAGTTCCTTTTCCTTACCGCTTTCACCCTCTTTCACATGCTGCAGAAGAAGCTGTACGGCTTTGGAATCAGCCTGACTGTTATAGGAAAAGCTTTTATCTTCTATATCCGAATAGGCAATGAGGCTTCCCCTGCCTTTTGAAAAACGGTATTCCAGGGCCTTGCCAGCCTGGGTATAGGCTTCATTAATACCAGGAAGCCCTGTTTTTATGCGACTGTAGGAGAGGGTGCAGTAAATGCCCATTTTGTCCTTAATAAAAGTTTGAAAGGACTCGCAGATGGTGTGCAGCTCCTCCAGGGCGTCTTTCTCGTCCACCTGTTCCGAAAAATTCACAACAGTTCCGTAAAGCATGGGGACCAGGCCGAGAACAAAACCCTGATGGTGCATAGCGCAGAGCTCCTGCATAACATTTGCTACGACAAAGGAAAGGGTTCGCATACCGTCCTCCGTTGCCAGTGAGCCTGTTACGGCTTCATCCACCTGCTCCACCTGAACGAGAATAACTGCAAAAGCGTCTGAAAGCAAAGCAAGCGAGTCCCCGTTGGTTTGACTGCTGCGCAGGGAGCTGTTGGACAGTGTCCCCTGCAGAGCCCGAAGCCAAAAATCCTCCCGCAGGTTATTATCCTTGCTTTTGATGCGGCTGCTCAGAAGATCGTTCTCCTCCAGGGATTTTTTAAGTATATCTCCTATAAATTCCAACTCGTTTTTCTGTTTTCTGTCGTAGGCAACCTGGGTTTGTCTGCTGATAGCGTTAATAAGGGTTGTAATGGGAGATAAGCTTCTGCGCGCCAGCGTCCAGGCCACCACCGCGCTTATGATCATAGTAAGCAGCATGCTTACAAAACCTATCATGCGCAACGAATTAAGCTTCTCCCAGAACAAATCCGTGGGAACGGCAGAAACATAGGTGCAATTGAGAACCTTGGACGGAAAAAGCTGAATGACATATTCCCTTCCATTAAAGGTATCGTAATAAAGTGAATCCCGGCCGTTATAGGAAGCAATATCAATATCTGTGCTTGAAGGATCGGTGGAAACCAGAAGCTTTCCATTGTGATCAAAAATCATAATGGCTCCCTGCCTGTGAAATTTGGCACTTTCAAGAGTTTGCCTGAGTCTTTCGGCTCTCAGGGCCACAACCGCAGTGGCGTCGCTGCTTCCAAAAAAACTGCTTGGATTCTTGGAAAGAACCAGGCCCAATACAGGGATGTTGCTCTCCGTACCAAGGACCACCAGCCTTGACCGGTTTTCCGGGCCTTCCGTCAAAATTTCGCTGAAGTTCTCATAAGCCCTGCCCGCCTCCTGCTCCTCAGTTGGATTAATGTCCTTATAATAAGCGTCATAATAAAGCTTGGCATCAATACCGGAGCGGGTGGCCGATATGATTTTGTTAGAGTTGTAAAAATAGACAAAAATGTCGGAGAAGTCGCTTTGGGGCAAACCATTTAAATAGGTTTTTATTTCATAGGTAATAAAGGGATTGATTGTTTTATTCTGAGATGTATCATAGGCATACTGACGGACAAAGCTATTATTCAGTATCTGTATAACGTTGCCGTTCATTTCAAAAAGCTTGGTGTCGACAACGTTAAAAAATTGATAAAGGCTGTTGGCACTGGAATCGGTAATTTCATCATGGATGGTAGTCTGTGCTGAGAAATAGGTAATGAAGATAGTTATGAAGGGTATCACCAAAAGCACGAAATAGGAGGTCAGAAATTGCCTGAAGAAGCTCTTGTTTCGTTTTAGTGTTCTCATTGCCGTCCTCCTGTTCGAAGCATTATGTTTTCTAATAAGTAGTCTGAGCAGAAAACTTATACTATATAGTGAAAAGTAATGAAGGGTATTGTGTATTAAAAAGAATAGCAAAATGCACAAAAGAAATCAATTAAAAGCAAGCTGAAAACAACATGTTTAACATTTTGGGCAATGTTTTTTAGTTTCAAGCAATAGAATTTGCCGGTTTGGGAAATTCATTTACAAATCCGATTATATACTTTGCCCAGTTTGCCGCTTTACAATGTGTACATGAAAGGGAAACTGTCTCAATAAGCCCAGGGGGACTTAAAGCGACAGATAATGAACCGTTCATAGTCCACTATTATAAAGGAGGAGTAACAATGAAGAAAAAATCCATACTGACATCGGTGCTTGCCGGTGCAATGGCGATTTCACTTTTAACAGGATGCGGTGCAGGAAGCCAGACCACTCCCACACCTACCGCCACGCCCGGGGGAAGTACGGCAACACCCACACCCGGGGGAGAAGCGGTATCCTATCCCCTTAATACAGATAAAAAGCTAACCGTGTGGTCATCCATCATGGGACCTCATAAATCCTATACAGACTATACTCAATCCCCGTACCATACGGGACTGGCAGAAGTAACAGGCGTAAATGTGGAGTGGCAGTTCCCCACCGCAGGATCCGATGCCAATCAGGCATTTAACCTTATGCTGGCCAGCGATACCCTCCCGGATATTATTATTCACAGCTTTATGAACGATGCAGACCGCTATATTGATGAAAAGGTCATTCGGGATCTCACCGATGCCCTTCCCTCCAAAGCACCCAGTTACTGGGCCTTACTTCAGAGCGACGAGCATTTTGACACCTCGGTTAAAACCGACAGCGGCAAATATTACGGCTTCGGCACCTTCCGGAGCGAGCCCTGGAATGCAGCCTATACAGGACCTGTAGTACGCCAGGACTGGCTCACCGAGCAAGGGCTGTCTGTTCCTGAAACCATTGCCGACTGGGACAATGTATTAAGAGTATTTAATGAAAAATACGACGCCAAGCTGGCCTTTGCCTTAAGCCGTATGAATCCGGGCATTGCAGGAGCGTTTGGCGCTTATGGTTCCTTTGCAATTTATAACAGCATTCTCTATGTGGACGATAATGGAACGATTCAGTGCGCCATGACCCAGCCCGAATGGAAGAACTACATGGCACAGCTCAATACCTGGTTTAAGGACGGACTTGTTGATCCTGACGTTCTGACCCTTGACGATGCCGGTATGCGTACAAAAGCCCTCAATAACAAGGTTGGTCTTTCCTTTACCAGTATGGGCCAGATGACCAACTGGCTGGCTGACGCAAGCCAGAACCAGACCGGCGCCCAGTGGGTAGGCGCAAACTATCCCGTTGTTAATAAGGGCGATGTGGTAAACACAATTCAGTTGGAAGATATTGTAAGAAACTATAGCGCTTCTATTACAACAAGCTGCGCCGACGACAAGGTGGATGTGGCCCTGAGCTGGCTGGATTACCTGTTTACCGAGGAAGGCATACTCTACAGCAACTACGGAACCGAAGGCGATACCTATACCCTGGTCGACGGAGTTCCTACCTTCACGGATAAAATCATGAAGGCCCCCGAAGGTATAAGCGAAGCCATTGACAAGTATACAGCCGCTCAATGGACCAATATCGGCGTTCAGCAGGCCAATATGGTTCGTCAGAAAAACAATCCTACTGCCGTAGCCGCAGTGGATCTCTGGATTCAAAATCAGGAAGCCAGCAAGCACATTGTTCCCACAGGTGTAACACGTACAACGGAAGAAAGCAATGAAATCTCCGCTATTTTAAACACTGTCGGAACCTACATTCAGGAAATGTCCCTCAAATTCATGGTCGGCGAGGAGCCCCTCAGCAACTTTGATGCTTATGTGGAGAATCTCAAGAGCATCGGTCTGGACAGGCTGCTTGAAATTCAGCAGGCCGCATATGACCGTTACCTCGCAAGATAATCCAAACTGAACTTAACGAAAAGCCTGTCCGGCAGCGTCAAACGCTGCCGGATATAGCTTCTCACGCTTTGGAAAGGAATGATTCACCATGAAACACAGCATACGACAGGCTTCTGCCGGAATAAGCAGGGTG
>JAFADM010000468.1 GCA_023424865.1 Bacillota bacterium
AATAAACCGTATTTAATAATATACTTTTTTATTTTCCATATTCGTTGAAAAAACATGTTGTATCTGATATAATTAATTCGTCATTGTTAATCATTTAACAATGACGAATCAGGAGGTCAAAGGGTCATATAATTTACAGGCAGGCATCCCTGCTTGTAAGAATTCAGGAGGTTTACGCTATGAGCTGCGGTTGCTGCTGTGCAGACACCAAGGAACAGGAACTGGACAAGATTATTGCCAAACACAGGGATTCCAGAGGAGCGCTTATTCCAATCCTCCACGAAGCCCAGGAAGTTTACGGTTACCTTCCCATGAGCGTGCAAAAAAGGATTGCCGACGGCATGGGAATATCCCTGGCTGAAGTCTACGGTGTTGTTACCTTTTACACTCAATTCTCCCTCAATCCCAAAGGAAAGTACAAAGTCAACGTATGTCTTGGCACGGCCTGCTATGTCAAAGGGGCCGGTCAAATTTTCGACAAGATTTCGGAAGCACTTAAAATCAAAAGCGGAGAATGTACTCCGGACGGCGTGTTTTCGCTGGATGCCTGCCGCTGCATCGGAGCCTGCGGACTTGCACCCGTTATCATGATTAATGACGAGGTTTATGGCAGACTTGTTGCCGACGATGTCCCCGCCATCCTTCAAAAGTACTTTGATAAGGAAGCGGAGCTGAGCCAGGCAGGAAAATGAAGGATTTGTCGCTTCACTTATTGGATATTGTACAGAATTCAATACGGGCCAATGCCGGACGAATTTCCGCAAGGCTTTCCGTTATACGCGGTAAAGAGAACGACGACAGACTCCTGATGGAAATAGCCGATAACGGCTGTGGCATGTCCGGGGAACTTTTAAAAGAAGTATTAAGTCCTTTCACAACCACACGTACCACCCGGAAAATAGGGCTGGGCCTGCCTCTTCTGGAGCAGTCGGCTCGAATGTCCGGAGGCTCCATGAAGGTGAAATCCGAACCGGGGGCAGGAACTCATGTTTCGGCGGACTTTGTAATTTCCAGCATTGATCGGGTTCCGTTGGGGGATATAAGCGGTGTGTGCACACTTTTAATACGCAGCCGCCCCGATATCTACTGGCGCTTTGAGTTTACGGACGGAGAAGCTGAAAGCGTGCTGGATACGGAAGAGATAAGAGCTGTATTAAAGGATGTTCCCATCGACAATAATCATGTACTTGAATGGATACAAAATACATTAAGTGAAGTAATTGAGAGCATATTCGGAGGTGTGTTAAATGAAGTCTCTGGAAGAATTGATGGCCATCCGCGATAAGGCGCGGAAGGATATAGCCCTTCGTGAAAGCGAAAATAAGATACGTATCGTGGTGGGTATGGCCACCTGCGGTATTGCGGCAGGCGCCAAGCCTGTGATGAACGCTTTTATAGACGAGTTGACAAAAAGAAATATTCAATTTGCAACCGTATCAATGACAGGATGTGCAGGAATCTGTAGATTGGAGCCCATCGCCGAGGTTTATGAAGCCAACGGAGAAAAAACAACCTATGTAAAGCTTGACGATGAAAAGGTAAGAAGGATCATAGCTGAGCATATCGTTAACAAAAAGCCTGTGACGGAGTTCATGGTCGGATCCGCAGAGTAAGGGCTCATGGAATGAGAGGGCGTGAGCCGGCACGGAGCTTTGCCGCCGTGCGAATGGCTGGACCCTGGAAAGGAATGGAACAGATATGATTTACAGGTCCCATATTTTGATATGTGCAGGCACCGGATGTACGGCATCCAAGTCTGTTGAAATATCCGATCAGCTGCAAAAGCATCTTGCAGCCAACGGTTTGGATAATGAAATAAAAATCGTCAAAACAGGCTGCTTTGGTCTTTGCGAAAAAGGACCTATTATGGTTATCTACCCTGAGGGGGCTACCTATTGCCATGTTTCACCTGATGATGTGGAGGAAATCGTAAACGAGCACCTGGTTAAGGGGCGCATTATCAAGCGACTGCTTTTAGGCGACAAGGATGCGGAGGATGTTGCCCGTTCGTTGGAAAAGGTGGGCTTCTTCAACCGGCAGGTACGTATTGCCCTTAGAAACTGCGGTGTCATCAACCCTGAAAACATTGAGGAATACATAGCCAGGGACGGCTATGCGGCCCTTGGCAAGGTTTTAACGGAAATGACTCCACAGGAGGTTATTGCCGAAATTAAAAAATCCGGCTTAAGAGGCCGGGGCGGTGCAGGCTTCCCTACAGGTATGAAGTGGGATTTTGCATCCCGCGAAAAGAACGAGCAGAAGTATGTGTGCTGCAACGCCGACGAGGGTGATCCCGGAGCTTTTATGGATCGTTCCGTGCTGGAAGGTGATCCTCACACCATTATTGAGGCCATGGCTATTGCCGGTTATGCCATTGATGCAAGCCAGGGCTATATTTATGTAAGAGCGGAGTACCCCATTGCCGTTCAGCGTCTTAAAATTGCTATTAACCAGGCGCGGGAATTCGGCCTTTTGGGTAAAAACCTGTTTGGAACCGATTTTTGCTTTGATCTGGACATACGTCTGGGAGCCGGTGCATTTGTTTGCGGTGAGGAAACCGCCCTTATGACCTCCATCGAAGGCAAGCGCGGCGAACCCAGAACCCGTCCTCCCTTCCCGGCAGTCAAGGGCCTTTGGGAACGTCCTACCATTCTCAATAATGTGGAGACCTATGCCAACATCCCTGTTATTCTTTTAAAAGGCGCCGAATGGTTCAGCTCCATCGGAACGGAAAAGAGCAAGGGAACCAAGGTTTTTGCCATAGGCGGAAAGATTAACAACACGGGCCTTGTGGAAATACCCATGGGTACAACCTTAAGAGAGGTTATTTACGATATCGGAGGCGGCATACCCAAGGGCAAGGCCTTTAAGGCGGCTCAGACCGGCGGACCTTCCGGTGGATGTATTCCTGCCAGCCAGATGGATACACCCATTGATTATGAGAATCTTATCGCCCTAGGCTCCATGATGGGCTCCGGCGGCCTTATCGTTATGGACGAGGACACCTGCATGGTGGATATCGCTAAGTTCTTTCTGGAGTTCACCGTTGACGAATCCTGCGGCAAATGTCCTCCCTGCCGTATCGGAACCAAGCGCATGCACGAAATCCTTGATCGCATCACCCAGGGTAAGGGTGAGGAAGGGGATATTGAGAAGCTTGAAATTCTTGCGGAAAGCATTAAACAGGGGGCGCTCTGCGGCCTTGGACAAACAGCTCCCAATCCGGTGCTGAGCACCCTTAAGTATTACCGCCATGAATACGAAGCCCATGTTAAGGATAAGAAATGTCCTGCGGGCGTATGCAAATCCCTGCTCAATTTCTTTATCCTGTCCGATAAGTGCAAGGGCTGCAGCCTGTGCGCCAGAAAGTGTCCCGTGGGGGCCATTAGCGGTGAAATTAAAAAGCCCTATGTCATTGATAAATCCAAGTGTATCAAGTGCGGCGTATGTATTGAATCCTGCAAATTTGCCGCAATTGTAAAGCAATAAGAGGGGAGAGTGCAAGATGTCCGAATTTGTTACCTTAACGATAGACGGTAAAACCGTTGAGG
>JAFADM010000580.1 GCA_023424865.1 Bacillota bacterium
TTATTGCAGCTCGAGCTGCTTATCTGGTGACCCCAAGGGGAATTGAACCCCTGTTACAGCCTTGAAAGGGCCGTGTCTTAACCTCTTGACCATGGGGCCATTGGTAGCGGCGGTCGGAATCGAACCAACGACACTGCGGGTATGAACCGCATGCTCTAGCCATCTGAGCTACGCCGCCTTGGGTCGCTCTCGAGCGCTATTACATTCTAGCAAAGACTATAAGGCTCGTCAAGAGTTTTTTTAAAGCTTTTTGAAAAGTTCTTCAATATATGCTATTCTATATGCGTTGGCACACTGAATCACGGATTTTGACGGGTAAAACGGCAATTTTTGGCGAAAACGGTGGGTTTGGCGGATAACATGGCTTATTTCATTCAAAAGGAAAGGATGCCCGGAAAGAATGAAGGAAAAAATATATACCATTCCAATAAACGAAGCCTTTGACCAAAAGAGTGAGTGCCCCCTGTGCCTGTGTGAACGCAAGCTTGAAAACGATGCGCTGGAATATCATCTGGGCCCGGCCATGATGGAGCCGGACAGCCGTATTGAAACCAACCGGACAGGCTTTTGTGCCCTCCACTTTACCAGGCTTTACAATATGCAGGCCAACCGTCTTGCTCTGGGGCTTGTTATCGACACCCATATGATGGAGCAGAACAAGGCATTGGAAGAGCTTTATAAAAGGTATGAACCCCGCATCAAAAAGGACCTGGAAAAGGGCCTGCTGGAATCGGCGGTAGACAGTCTTAAGGGCAAAAAGGGCGCAGGGCATGAGTTGACGGGAAGCCTTTTGAAAAAGTTGTCCGAGCTTGAAAAAACCTGCGCTGTTTGTGACAGATTACAAAACAACATGACACGGTTTTTGGAGACCGTTCTCTACCTTTATTTCAAGGAAGAGGAGTTCAGACAGAAATTTCATAATTCCCAGGGGTTTTGCCTCAAGCATTTTAAAATGCTTTTGGAAAGTGCCTCCAAGGAATTGGGTGCGGTACGGCAGACAGCCTTCCTGGAAGGTCTTATGCCCCTGCAGCTTAACAATATGAAACGGGTCCAGGAGGAAGTCAGCCATTTTACAAAGATGTTTGACTACAGAAGCGCCAACCTGGACTGTAAGAATTCACGGGATGCGGTGCCCCGAAGCATTGAAAAGCTGAGCGGGCCCTGCGATCTTATGCGCTAAAGAAGCATAATGCAGTGAAATGAATGATCCCAGTGAGAAAGGAATAAACGGAGTATGCGGAAAGAACGGTACACCTATACGGATCTTCTGTCCATTATGGCCCGGTTAAGAGCCCCCGATGGCTGTCCCTGGGACAGAGAGCAGGATCATGAAAGCTTAAAGCGTTACCTTATTGAAGAGACCTATGAGGTTTTGGAGGCCATTGACCAGAAGGACCCCAAAAAGCTGTGCGATGAACTGGGGGATCTTCTTTTGCAGGTGATTTTCCATGCTCAGATAGCCAGTGAAAACGGCCAGTTTACCATGGATGATGTTTACCATGGCGTAAGCGCCAAAATGGTAAACCGCCACCGTCATGTTTTCGGCGATGAAAAGGCGGAAAATTCTGACGATGTGCTGAAAATATGGGAAGAGGTAAAAAAGGATGAGAAGGGCCATGCCACCCAGACTCAGGCTCTCATGGACGTGCCTCCCCACCTTCCGGCCCTTATGCGAAGCTACAAGGTTCAGCAAAAGGCAGCTCAGGTAGGTTTCGACTGGGATGATCCCAAGGATGCCCTTTTAAAGGTAAGAGAAGAAACCGATGAGGTATTGGAGGCCATGGAAAAGGGAGATGCCTTGAAGGTGGAAGAAGAAATCGGGGATTTGCTTTTTGCGGTGGTCAATGTCTCACGCTTTGCCAAGGTTCAGCCCGAGCTGGCCCTTGGTGCCACGGTAAAGAAATTTATCCGTCGGTTTGAGCATGTTGAGAAAAGAAGCCGGGAAATGGGGATGGAGCTTACATCCATGACCCTGGCAGAAATGGATAAGCTCTGGGACGAGGCCAAGGAGCTGGAAAGAAAGTCCTGATTCGTTCATTTGCCAGTACCTTATAGTTGATAAGCGCCAAAAATATAAATTATTTCATCGGTGCTGCTATCCATTGGGTTGCGAGCAACCCGCTTAAGATCAATATCTATGAAAACAGTGTGATATCCGGATTATATCCGGATATGTTAGGGAGGAATAAGTTTTGCGTATTGATAAATTTTTAAAGGTGAGCCGCGTTATTAAAAGGCGTACACTGGCAAATGAAGCTTGCTCCAGGGATAAGGTGGCCATTAACGGAAAGGTGGCAAAGCCCGGTACGGAGGTTCATGTAGGCGATGTGGTGGAAATCCGGTTTGGTGAGAACCTCACCAAATTTAAAATCCTCAGAATCGCCGAGCATGTTAAAAAAGAAGAAAGCGGCGAGATGTACGAGCTTTTATAAGCTATCGCAGCTTGCAGAAGAATGAGTGAAAAAGCAGGGGCTAAAGGCCTCTGCTTTTTATATGGGTGGCTTTTAAGGCATAACTCACGTTTTTCAGGCATAAAATCAATCGGCGGCATAATCCGCGGCCATGCCGGAAGAGCTCCGGACGGCCACGGCTTTTTAAGGAGGAGGTGCTGTTATGCCGGAAGAACGCAAGGCTTTTGAGCAGCGTGCTCAAAACATCATATTAAAGGACAGAAGGCGTCTGATGATC
>JAFADM010000586.1 GCA_023424865.1 Bacillota bacterium
AAAGCTGACACTGTAAATGTTTTGTACCTTGTTTCCGCCCCTGTCCGTAAAATAAAAATAACCGTGATTATCGGGGGCTGATAAATCCGTAACGGCAGTCTGAAGATGAAGCTTGCCGTCCACATAGCCTGCTCCTGTAAAGGAAATGCCGTCTACCTCCAAAGGCAAGGGAGAGGAGGGTTCAAGTACGATGGCAGTCCAGTCCTCCCGTGAAAAATAGGTCATAAATTCCGGTCCGCCGCCGCCTCCAAACCGTACTTCCTTTACGGCCGGAGACAGGGGAATATCGGCTAAATTAATGTCCACGGGGATTTCGCGGTAATAGTGCTTATCACTTATGAATTCTCTGACAGAAAAGGTGATTTTGTCGCCTGTAATATTATGGTTTCCCCATTCTTCAATGGTAATAAGAAAGGTTGCCGTTTTTGTTTCCTCCTCATAGCCCAAAAGATCACAGGTGGCAGAACTGTCAAAGGGGCGCCGGATGGAATAGCTGTCATAGAGATCGGTGGTTTGATCCACACGGTTCCCTGTGAGATCCTGCAGCGTAATGTAAATTTCAGCCTTATTCTCATGAATATAAGCCGATACAACCTCCATTTTAATGCCATTGTCCACTGACGCTTTTTTTACGGGCATAAAGTATTGGGCAATCTGGGGAGATACATAAGACATAAGCTCATAAACAAGCGGGACGCGGGCTGCGAGGATTGGGGTTGCGGTAAAAACGAGAACGAAAAGCAGAACAGAGGCCGCTGCAAACCGGCGTACATAAAGGCTGGAGCGGGCTTCTTTTCCTGCAAAGCGGACCGACTTACCGGCTGTTTTTTTAATAATGGCTTCATCGGGATGTATTTGATCGTAAAGGGTCCTATAGGTTTCCTTAAACATAAAAATCCTCCTTTAAAATTTCCCTCAGCTTACACCGTGCCCGGGTAAGCTGGGTTCTTATTGCAGACGGCTTTTGACAAAGAGCCTTGCTGATAGCGTCAATACTCAAATCCTCATAGTAAAAAAGGTGTATGACTGCCCGGTATTTCATGGGTAATTTCTCCAGCTCCCAAAAAAGCTGATTTTCCTCCCTGGTATGAAACACAAGAGATTCGTCCAGGGGTTGGCTCTTTCTTCTAAAAGCAGCAGCAGCCCATTTTTTACAGCAGTTTACAGTCACTCGAATGAACCAGGCTTTGCCATGTTCCTCCGAAGAAAACTGGGGCATTTTTCGGATAAACCGGTAAAATACTTCCTGATAGACATCCTCCGCATCACTTTTATTTCTCATATAAGAAAAAGCCAGGCGATAGACCATGTCGGAGTAGTGGCCAATGATAGCCTCCGCTCGATCATCCGTACGCAATGATCGTTCATCCATACATTAAATCCTCCTTACATGAGTAATACCCTGCAATACTTTGAAAAGCTACAAAAAATCTGTGAAATTCTTTGGGTTGTTAAAAATAGGATCCTTTTATATAATGTAAAGGGCCCGTAAATGCCAAAAAACCGGCAGGTGTTATGCCTGCCAAACAGGGTCAACCAATTCTTTGAAGGGTTTTGTAATGGGGTATTATCTTGCAACATTGGCTGCAGCTTTGTCCGGAGGCTGGATCGGAATTAAAATCAAAATGCCGGCAGGGGCGCTTATCGGCTCCATGCTGGCTGTAGCCGCTTTCAATTTATTGACGGGCAAAGCAGCCTTTCCCTCTCAAACCGCAGTTGTTCTGCAATGTCTGACCGGTGCTTATATGGGTGCTAAAATAGGTAAGAGGGAAGCGCTGGACATGCTGAAAAGCGTAAAGGCAGGCGTGCTTCTTTCCCTTTGCATGTGCCTTTTCAGTACCCTTGTCAGTTTTCTTATTGTACGCTTTTCCGCTATGGATCCGGCAACCGCTCTTTTTTCAACAGCTCCGGGAGGAATTGCCGATATGTCCCTAATCGCCCTTGAAATGGGAGCGGATCCGGCTATTGTCGCCATTATGCAGGTCAGCCGCATCGTGGCCGTCGTTATGCTGATGCCTGCCCTCATAAAAAGAATAACCTTAAAAATGAGAAAAAAGGGTTTGACTTCCAATTTAAAAAAAGAACCTGTTGCAGCTCAGATGAGTGCGTCGTGCAGTGCGACCATTGAAATGGGGGAAACGGCTTTACCGTTGACCAATGACAGGCTTTCTTCCCAGGATGAGGAAGGGCAGGGCAAAGAAGTCCGTGAGGTACCCCGGAAAAACATTAAAGCAATGCTGCTGACTCTGGCAGTCGGCCTGACCGCAGGCATTATCGGCAGGCTTCTTAAAATCCCCGCAGGGGCCATTACTTTCTCCATGATAGCCTGTGCCGCCTACCACATAAAAACAGACAGGGTCTACCTGCCTAAAAAAATGAGTCTGGTTGTGCAAATTTTTGCCGGCCTTGTCATTGGTCTTAAAATGGACATAGAGCAAATGACCGGTATGAGTCGGTTATTGCCCGTTATTTTCCCCGTCATGGCGGGTTATATCGTTTTTAATCTGGCCGCAGCCGCGCTGCTTAGCCGGTTTGCCCGCATGGACGGGGTAACCGCCCTGTATGCTTCCGCGTCGGGAGGCCTGGGAGATATGACCATCCTTGCGGATCAGGCGGGAGCCGATTCGGTAAAGGTTCTGTCGGTACACCTCATGCGGTATATCAGCGTGCTGATGCTCTACCCCTACCTGACCCGGCTCCTGCTTACCCTTTTCACATAACAGTATAACTAAAAATTGGGTTTATAGAAATCCAGTTTCATATCGGAATACCGGAGCTTTTCCGGACCTGCAGGTGCTAAACCCTGAACCTGTCCAGAACCAGCCCCAGATCCGCTGCCAGGTTTTTGAGCTCCCCTGAGCTGGAAGCAATCTGTTCAATAGCGGCCAGCTGCTCCTCTGCAGAAGAAGCTACTTCCTGGGAGCTGGCTGAATTTTGCTGGGTGGAAGCGGATATTTCAAGAACAGTATTAGATATGCTGTCCTTTAAGTCCTTCATTCTAAGGCTGTCGGAGCTGATCTCGCCTACAATGCCCAGAAGGTTTGCAACTGCGCCTAAAATCTCGTTAAACACAACCTTTGCTGTTTCCACTGCCTCGTGCTGCTCTTTGAACACCCTATCCGACTGCTCCATGGTTTTTGCCGAGGTTTTGGAGTAATTGTTGATTTCATGTATAATGGCTTTAATTTCATTAACAGCCTGAGAAGACTGCTCCGCAAGCTTTCGGATTTCATCGGCCACCACGGCAAAGCCCCGTCCGGAGGTTCCTGCCCGGGCTGCTTCAATTGAAGCATTGAGGGCCAGCATATGGGTCTGCTCCGAAATTTCGGTAATGGTATCGGTGATAATATGGATTTTTCCGGTACTGGAATTCATTTGACCGATAGCTTCGCCAATTTGCTCCGAAAAACGCAGGCTTTCATCCTTAGCCTTCACAAGAGAAGCCACTGCGGTAAGTCCCTTGCCGCTTTGGGTGTGAGCTTCCTTTGCCAGCCTGTCCATCCTTTGAGAGGAAGAGGTAACCGTTTCAATTCTTCCGGAAAGCTGTTCCATACCCTCGGCAATACGTTCTGCGCAAAGCGCTTCCTCACCTACGGCAACCGCCACTTCCTGAACGGTTTTTGAAACATCGCCTATAGTGAGGGTGGATTCCTTCGTAATGGCAGCCAGGGTGTCTGAATGCTCCAACACCGCTCCAGCAGAGCTCTTAACCGAATGAAGGAGGTTTCGCATGTTTTCCAGCATCCGGTTAAAGGATTCGCCCAGGGAGCCGGTTTCATCCTTACTCTTAATTTTCAGGGCTTCTACGGCGAAATTGCCGTCGGAAACCTGCCGGAGGCCGTTGTCTATAAGTCTTACGGGCTTTGTAACATGGCGTACGAACAGGGATGTCATAAGAATGCCCGCAAAAAGCATGATGACTGAAATAACAGCCAGAACATACAGGATATAATTGGAGCCTTCATTAAAGTCACTCATATAGGATCCGGCAGTAACAATCCAGCCCCAGTGGGGAGAGGCCTGAGAATAAGTAATCTTGGCAGCAGGTCTCTCTGAATTGGGAAGATTCCAGATATAGGTGACAAAGCCGCCACCGTTCTGAGCCGCACTTATTTGCTCCTGCACGGGATGAATCCCTTGGCTGCTTTTATCCTTAACCTCCCAGACGTTTTGCCCTTCCAAAGTAGGATGAGCCACTTCGGTGCCTAGAGCGTCGTATACGATAAAATAGCCGTTCCTGCCCAGATCAACATCGCTTTGGATGGGCCTTTTGCCGTCGGCTCCCATAGGGCCGAGCAAATAAACCTTAACTTCCTCCTGGGCTTTTTCAAGGGTTAGAGTACCCTCAGCCACCTGCTGCTGCTTGGAATCAATGAGATGAAGAGCTTGCTGAACGGCGTTTTTAAGAATGATTTCGCCCTTTTCGTCCAGCTCCTGCTTGGAGATGAAGAAGCTGGCCAATCCTGTTGCAATAAGAGTAATTATAAGTAAGAGGCTGGATGTTGCTACCAATTTGGCAAACAATGAACGGTTTAAACCTGTGAATCGTTTCATGCGCGTCCTCCTAGGCTGCCGTCGTGCAGGTATAAACCGGAGCAACAGTAATCCGTTTTAAGCCGGTTCAATACAGTCAGGCGGATGGGTATTATTACTAATACCATCGTCAAACCTCCTGTAAACCTTTACATCTTTCACTCTTTTGTGAAGACACCATTTAAAAGGGCTGTAGCTAAACAGCTAAAAACAGAGCCGAAGTGACTGCAAAACAGAGTGATCCGCATACTTGGTTTGGATGAAAAGGGCATTTTTTATACTCCCTGCTTTCCCGCACCCTGATAAATGATGATTTCAAGAAGCGCGGAAAGGATTAAATTGTCCTCTATCAAACTTTGGGGTTTGTTTTTCCAACTATGAATTTGATTTTACAAAACGATTAGTTTACAATAGCCTAAAAGGAGTTTGATTATTGTGGGGCTGGCTATAAAAGTAAAAATGCTGCTTGCAGCAAAAGAAATGACGATTAGTGATTTGGCAGAAAAAATTGAACCGAAAACAACAGCTCAAAATATAGGTGCAAAGTTAAAACGTGATAACTTAACTGAAAGAGACTTGCATG
>JAFADM010000598.1 GCA_023424865.1 Bacillota bacterium
CGGTGGGAGATATCTTCCATTTCGGCAAGGAAAGCCTCACGGTCAAAACCCCGTATGCGTATCACAGTCCGATTCTCCGTACGGCTGCCGATATCATGGGCCGAGGCCCTAATGTCCAAATCCGCAAAACCTCCCGTAAGCCGCCCGGTGGAGGACTCTACAATAAGCTGCTTGGCTCTTATCCTGGAATTAAAGCAATAGAAGCCGGTGTAAACGCTACCCTCGCACTCTACGGTGGTATCGCTTAAATATTTGACAAAAAGATTTTTTTTGCAATGAATAAGGGCGGCTCCCTTACCTGCCACGCCTCCCTTGATATAGACGCTGCCCTCGGTGCTCACAATCTGCTTTACGGCACCGACACCGATTTCGCCCAGTATTTCAATGTCACGGGTAGCAGTAATGCTGAATTTATCTTCAACCGTGCCCCGAATGGTAAGAAACCCGTTAAAGTCTACGTTTCCAGTGGAATAATCCACATTGCCCTTTATTTCCAATAAATCATAGACACCGATAGTGGCACCCTGAAAATACACAGCGCCGCTCTTTTTGGAGTAAAGAACGGTAAGACCGGGAGAAACGGCCTCGCGGACACTGGTTCTGTCGTATTTAAGGGGGAAAAGGCGGCCCGGTACCGGTTTAATTGGAAAACCTCTGATATCCGTTCCAGGGACCCCAGGGGTGGGATCGGTGCGTTCACCCAGCCAGTCTCCCTCGTTAACCCGGTTTATCAGGTTAAGCTCATAATGGTCTACTTTTCCTGAGGCCACAATCTGGGGCTGGGACTGGGCAAGGGAGTACATTTTAACTACCGAATCCTCCCCGTTTACAGCAGGAGTGGCTTTGGCTATGGTTATTTCCTCGCCGAAGGTGAGGGACTCCCTCAGGCAGCCTGTTAAGATACCGTGAACAATGCCGGCCTTGCCCAGAACCGATAAAATCTCCTTCACAAGCTCAAGGCGATTGGCTGGCTCCAGTTCTTCCGGCGCCGCATAGGGGATAAGGTAGGCTGCACTGTTATCCTTTTCCAGCCTCAGGGCAAATCTTTCCTTAATGACTCCGAAAACTTCCGGTTGTTCTGTTTCAGCATGAAGTACCTTTTTAACCGAAGGATAGGAGGTAACCCTGATAAACGGGCAGGCAGAGACAAGAAGACTGTTGAATTGCTCCATGTCCATGCCGGGTCCGAAGGATTTTATAAGGAAAAGATCACCCTGGCGGGTAATGGTTATATAGCTGTCCTCATAAACCGTAGAAGGCATGTCCGTACTCCTTTTGGAAAATGCTGAATTACATTTAAATTATCGGAAGGAAAAAAGAAATGATTGAGTACGATATAAAGCAAAAACGCGTGATTATTCACAAGCTGGAGGATTTTGATCCGGTTCATACCTTTGAATGCGGCCAGTGTTTCCGGTGGCGTAAATTGCAAAACGGGCATTGGTTCAGTGTTGTACGTCAGGTGGCAGGAGAGGTGGAATGGACGGGAAGTGACCTGATTTTTTATCATACCTCTCCAGAAATTTTTGAAAAAATTTGGCGGAATTATTTTGATCTGGACAGGAACTATGGTGACCTCAAGCAAAAGCTCGCTGCAAAGGACCCCATTTTAAGAGAAGCCGTGGCCTACGGCTGGGGGCTTCGGCTCTTGCGCCAGGATTTTTATGAAACCCTGATTTCCTTTCTCATTTCTCAAAACAATGGCATACCCCGAATTAAAAAAATTGTGGATAGTCTGTCCAGAGGCTTTGGAACGCCCGTAGACCATCCTGAGCTTGAGGACTATGCCTTTCCAGATGCCGGGGTGGTTGCCGCCCTTTCAAAGAATGAGCTGGACACCTTAAGGGCCGGTTACCGGGATGTTTACATAAAAAAAGCTTCCGAGCAGCTTCTTTTGGGTGAAGTTACGGAAGAGGAGCTTGTTTCACTCGAAACAGAAGAGGCACGCTTAAAGATTCGCTGCCTTATGGGGGTAGGAGAAAAGGTTGCCGATTGTGTTCTGCTGTTCAGCGGCATTAAGCAGGACGTTTTTCCGGTGGACAGATGGGTGAAACGGGTGATGTCCGAGCTGTATTTTGGCCGCGAGGCAGACAGCTCAGAGATCTTAAGCTTTTCCAGGCACCATTTTGGGGAGCTGGCGGGCCTTGCCCAGCAGTATCTTTTTTATTATGCCAGAGACAAAAAGATTGGGTTATCCAAAGAAAAATCCATTCTATAAAAAGAGGCTGCGGATAGCATCCAGATAATTTTTTGCCGTACTTTGATTCAAGGTATAATAGATGCGGTTGTTTTCCTTTTCGATATGAACCAGCTTCAAATTGATAAGATTGGACATGTGATAGGAAATGGTGGCATTGGTCAGCTTGAGCATGGAAGCCAGCTGGCCTCCGTATAGCCGCCCTTCCTTAAGTGAACGGAGAATTTCAAGCTTGCTCTTATCTGAAAGAGCCTTTAATATGGCAACCAGCTGATCCAGATCGCAGCTGTTTTTCTCTACGAGTTCTGCAAGATTAAAAAAGTGCATGCCTATAAAAATGTTAATGGCCTTGTCTCCCGTTTTTAAAAAGGTAACGCCATTTAAGAAAATGGCCGAGGGAAAAATTTCAAGACTGTCTTCATTGGGAAGGGAAATATTGCAGCGCTGGGAGAAAAAGGAAGATGGTTCTTTTGCTATTTCCTCCTTGAGCCACTTGCTGAAGCTGTCCAACTGCTGGCTGAACAGGCCCTCCACTTTATCGAGCAGCTTTCCGGCCTGGGTGAGATAACCCGCCAATTCGGTAAGCAAAGCGTCATAGTTATAATAAAGGTAAAGAAGCTTGTACTTGGCTTCCTCGGAAATTTGAAAGCCCTCGACAAGCCTGTAATAATCCTCGGAGGTTTCCACATCGGTAATTTCATCCGGTGTGCTGAAGCGATGATCCACGTTTAAAAAATCCTGTACAGACAGCACAATATGCTTATGCCGGCCCTTGGCATCCAGAGCGTTAAAAGCCGGAAGATAGACGCCGGGATCGGAGTCCAGATGCCGTGCAACCAATATCCAGCCCAGCACAAGATCCAAATCCTCAATTCTTTTAAATAAAAATTGAAAATGGGAGCCTGCAGGTATAAATTCGCTCCGGATTTGAGTAAAAGCGGATTGAATGTCAGCAAAAAGAGGGGCCATGTCTTCCTTTGAAACCCCATATTTGCTGTTTATTGTATCAACATAATTTAAGGGTTCCTCGTTATTGGCAATCCTCTCAAGAATATGCATCAATTCATAGGTTTTATGCAGCTGTTTATGAATGCGATAGTTCATGCCGCCACTCCCAAATCTTTTCCTTATTAAGGCTTTTCTTGCCGGGTAGATTTATACCAATACCATTCCCATTAACGGAAAATAGAATAACCTTAACGCCGTTAACGAACGTAAAATTGCTTACGGTATTCCTCCATGGAAACGGAAATCGGACAGGCTTTGCTTTTAATTGCCCCCATCCGATGCTCATGGACCCTCTCAAGGGCTTGATCAGAAAGCTTCCCGCTAATCAAGTTTAACACAAGATTCCTTGCAATGGAAAGCCTTTTGAGGACTTTTGCGTTGTTAGTCGTACTTTTAGTCTGTGTTTTAATCATCGTCTAATCACCTCTTTGATTACAGTCTAATATAAATATATATGAATGTCAACATAGTATTTAGACAATTATCTAAATACTATAAATGTGGATTGAAAGACTGAGTCTTTTGAGATTAAGACAGGCTAATCTAATTTATGAGAATAAGGGAGTAAGAGAATAGGATAGGATAGCAGGAGTGTAAAGGAGTTAGTAAATAAAAGAGATAAGAATGAAGCCGCAGTAGGAGAGTGGACAGAATGCTTTGAGTATAACAAAAAGCCAGTCCGTACGGACTGGCCTTATTGCAGCTCGAGCTGCTTATCTGGTGACCCCAAGGGGAATTGAACCCCTGTTACAGCCTTGAAAGGGCCGTGTCTTAACCTCTTGACCATGGGGCCATTGGTAGCGGCGGTCGGAATCGAACCA
>JAFADM010000599.1 GCA_023424865.1 Bacillota bacterium
TCCAGTGCTTTGGCTTCACTTCCAAGAAACATATAGGCCGTCCGGTACAGGCGGCCCTTAAGGGCGTCCACCCGTACCGCAAACTCCTTTTTGTCCATGGTTTGCTATCCTTTCCATCCGCTTTACATTCACTTGCATTTGCCGGCAAAGTCTTACTGATATTCTGCCTATTAGATGGTTTCATCCCCCACTTTGATCACCCTTTATAAAAATAATTTTATCCCAGTTTAATAAAATGCTTTCGCCCCACCTGCACAATCATGCCCTCCGAAGCGGCGGCTTTAGATTCCCCCGCCCGCTTTCCGTCCAGCTTTACCCCGCCCTGCTGTATGAGCCGCCTGGCTTCGCTGGCGCTTGGCGCCAGTCCTGCCCGGAAAAGGAGCTGGGGCAAATCCACCAGGCTGTCGCCATCCATAAAGGGTCCGGCCTTTACAACGGTGATTTCCTCGGGCAGTCCCCCTTCCCGGAACACTGTGTTAAACTCCTCCCGTGCAGCCTGGGCCTTCTCACTGTCGTGGTACAGCTGTGTAATTTCAAAGGCAAGCTCAAGCTTTACGTCTCTGGGGTTTTCCCCGGAACTGAGCCGCTCTTTTATTATATCCACCCTGTCGGGATGAAGATCCGTACACAGTTCAAAACACCTTATAATAAGCTCGTCGGGTATTGTCATCACCTTTTGAAACATCACGTTGGCAGGCTCGTTGATGCCAATGCTGTTGTTCAGGCTCTTGCTCATCTTCTCCACCCCGTCGACTCCCTCCAGCAGAGGCATGAACAGGGCAACCTGGGCTTCCAGGCCGAACTGTCTCTGGAGGTCCCTTCCCATGAGAATGTTAAAGCGCTGATCCGTCCCGCCCATTTCAATATCCGTTTTCAAAGCCACGGAATCGTAGGCCTGCATCAAAGGGTAAAAAAGCTCGTGAAGACCAATGGTGGCGTTGGCTTCAAACCGGTTTTTAAAGTCGTCCCTTTCAAGAATCCGCGCTACCGTGGTCTTTCCAGCAAGGCCCAGCACCTTTTCAAAGTTGAGCTTTGAAAGCCATTGACTGTTAAAGCAAATAGTCGTTTTTTCCGGATCCACAATTTTAAAGAGCTGTGCCTTATAGGTGGCTGCGTTCTCAAGAACCTCCGCTTCCGTAAGCTGCCTTCTGGTTTTGGATTTGCCGGAAGGGTCTCCGATTCTGCCTGTAAAATCGCCAAGGATAATGTCCGCATGATGGCCTAAATCCTGTAGCTGGCGAATTTTTCTCAAAACCACGGCGTGCCCCAAATGCAGATCCGGTGCAGTGGGATCCAGCCCCAATTTTACCTTGAGAGGCTTTCCCGTTTCCTTTGCCTTCTGAAGCTTCTTTGAAAGCTCATCCTTTTCAATGATTTCCGCGGCGCCCTTGCCAATAATACGCAGGGCCTCTTCCATGTCCGTCTTTTTCATTTTACGCTTCCTTTCCTCTTTAAGGGAACCGCTCCGTAAAGGAAGGCTGCAAGCAGGCAACAGGAACTGAAAGGAATGACGGTTTAGAAACCTCTGGCGTATTCACGCGAAGGCAATAAAAAAGCTCCCCTCCTCCAACAGTCCGCTTCATGCATGAATTCCCTGCATAAAGGGCCCATTGGGGACGAAAGCTATCGCTTCGTGGTACCACCCCGGTTCATCGGCGTATAAAAACACCGACCTTTCTCAGACACGGCATACCTGCTTATGTCCTAGCACGGTAACGTGTGCGGGCAACGTCGCAGCCTACTCGCCCAGGATCTGCCGTTGGCAGCTCCAAATTGCTTTTGGTGCGCAGCTCAAGGATGTATTCCACAGTTTAATGTCTGCCCCTCTCACCTGCCGGGAACTCTCTTTAGACACCGCATCCGTGTACTTCTTCCTGTCAAAGCCTTTAAAACTTCCCTATTCAAATTCAATACGGAGAAAACCTCCGTTTGATGTTGTAGATTATTATATGCTCAAAAATTAAAAGTTACAAGAGCTATTTTACGCCATTTTTCGTGTTAAATTTTTCATCCACTTAAACCGGTTTACTTTAACAGCCGCCACAACGCATTTTAAAATTTGATCGCATTTAAGGCACGCGAAAATAGCCCAGGGTGGCCCTTTAAACACAAAGGCCATAAGGCAGGAAAGGGGAATAACCACCAGCCACACAAAAATCAAGTCGTTGATAAGCACAAAATGGGTGGCTCCGCCGGCCCGTACAATTTGGAGTGACGACATCTGGTAGGAGGTTCCCACAAGCATGACGGACATAACAAGCAGAAATTGGCCCGCATAGTAAAGGGTCTGGGGATCAACCTTTGTATACATGGATAGTGCGACATGCCGAAGGGATAATAACAGCAGGGATGAGGCTACTCCCACCATGATATAAACCACCTGAAGGGTTTTTGTATACCGTTTGGCAAGGTCAAAATTATCCCTGCCGATTTCCTGTCCAACCATAAGGGATCCTGCGCCGGAAGTACAATACACGAAAACGGCAAAGATCTGAAAGATATTCATAGTCATGGCACTGGCGGCTATAACCGACTCTCCCTGCCTTCCTATGATAGCGGCCTGAGCCACGCCTCCAAGCCCCCACAGAAAATCCCCCAGAATTACTGGAAAACCGTAAACAAAAAAATCCCTGAACAGCTTCCCATTGTGAAGCAGAAAATCCTTAATTCGCAGTTTAAGCTTCTCATCCTTTTTAAGAACATAGAACAACACCAGGGCAAATTCCAGAATACGTGAAATTAAGGTGGATGCCGCCGCACCGGAAATACCCATGGCCGGAAAACCCAGCTTTCCGAAAATCATGACATAATTGAGCCCCACATCGGTAATTACGGTGATAAGAGATATAATGAGCCCCACATGAACGGTTCCGGCACATCTCAGCCCTGCCAGAAGCACACTGGACATGCTGAAGAACACATAGGTCCATAGAATATAGCTCAGGTATTCCATACCCGCGTCAATAACACCAGGCTGGTCCGTGAGAATTCCTAAAACCGTCCTTCCGAAGAGGCCCATCACCAGCAGCAATAAAAGGCCCGCTCCTATAGCGGTTCTCAGGGCTGTGGCACACAGGGTCTTAACTGATTTTACATCCCCTTTGCCAAAGTACTGGGCCGCAAGAATAACCAGCGCCGCTCCCAGGCCCAATACCAGCATATGTAAAACATTTTGAATCTGATTAACCACATAGACGCCGCCAACGGCTTCATCGCCCAATTGGGCCACCATGACGTTGTCGGCCAAACTTACAAGAAAGGAAATAATGTTTTGCCCGGCCATAGGCAGGGCTAAAAGCGCAAGCCGTTTGTAGAAGGAGGGCTCTTTTACCCACCAGGAGAATCGTTCCTTTTGCTTTGCCATCCCAGACCTTCTTTCAAGGAGTAAGGTAATTGTTTAAGCCTCTCATAAAGATATCAGATTTGATGTTAGGCCGCAACTTGAAATAGGCATGCTGTTTTTGCCCAAAAAGGCGTTGGGATATTCATTATTGGCCGGTTTGATTTATAATTTTAAAAACCAGGGCGCTGTGTATGGGTTTGTTAAGGATAAATAAGTCATCATTCTAATGAAAAAATGGCTATAATCTACTTGACATTTCTAGCTTCTGACATTAGAATGATTTTGCAAATAGGAATCGTATGCATTTGCATTTACATTATAACAACCAATGCGAAAATCCTATATTTTCTTGAAGAAAGGATTGAAAATCAATGAAAAGACTGACAGGCTTAGTTCTGGCCTTACTGCTGGTTGTGCTTCCTCTTTCCGGATGTGGAGAAAGCCGTACACCCTCGGTTAAGGAGGGGGAGCTTGAGGGAAATAAACTCTCTGTTTACACCAGCTTTTATACCATGTATGATTTTACATCCAAAATCGCCGGTGATAAGGCGGCTGTAACCAATTTGGTTCCCACAGGCACCGAGCCTCACGACTGGGAACCCTCCGCAGCCGATATTACGGGGCTTGAAACTGCGGATATCTTTATTTATAATGGTGCTGGTATGGAGCATTGGGTCCAGGATGTTCTGAATTCTCTCCAAAACAAGGATCTTGTCTCTGTGGAAACTTCCCATGGCATCACCCTGCTGGAAGGCCACGGTCATGATCACGAGGGCGAGGAGGATGAAGATCACGCGGACGAGGATGAGGATCACGAAGATGAAGAAGATCTGGATCCCCATGTATGGCTTAGCCCCCTGAACGCAAAAAAGCAGATGGAAGCCATAAAGGATGCCTTTGTCCTGGCGGATCCTGAAAACAAGGCGTATTACGAGGCCAATTACACCAAGTATGCGGCAGAGTTTGATACCCTTGATAAGGAATTCAAGGATACCCTGTCCCCCCTGCCCAATAAGGATATTATTGTTGCTCACCAGGCCTTCGGCTACTTGTGCTCTGCCTACGGCCTCAACCAGGTACCCGTGGAGGGGCTTAGTCCCGATTCGGAGCCTGCGCCGGCAAGAGTGGCTGAAATTATTCAGTTTGCCAAAGAGCATGAAATAAAGGTTATCTTTTTTGAGGAGCTTGTAAGCTCCAAGGTAGCCGATACCATTGCCGATGCCATTGGAGCAAAAACCGGCGTTTTAAGTCCTCTTGAAGGCCTCAGCGACCAGCAGCTTCAAAATGGCGCCGATTATTTTTCGGTAATGCGTGAAAACCTCTCCGCTTTAAAGGAGGCCCTTCAGTAGGGTTTCCCTCATTGCGGAAACCGCAATAAACTATTGGAGCATAAGTACAAAATGGATAAATTAATAGAAGCTGAGAATATAAGCTTCAGCTATGGCTACAAGCCGGTTTTTGAAAAGGTTGGCTTTACCCTTAACAGAGGGGATTTTGGGGTGCTTCTGGGTACTAACGGTTCAGGCAAAAGCACTCTTCTGAAGCTTATTTTAGGCGAGCTTGCCCCCGCCTCGGGAAGCCTGCGGCTTTTCGGTGAGGAGCAGGCCCGCTTTAAAAGCTGGCAGCGCATCGGCTACATGGCACAGGTTGGATTTCAGTCCGGCACCGGTTTTCCCGCCACAGCGGAGGAAATTGTGAAGGCGAATCTTTATTCCACCCTGGGCCTTTTTCGTTTTCCCGGAAAAGCCCATCGCGAAAAAGCCCTCCAGGCGCTTAAGAGCGTGGGCATGGCCGACTATGCCCGCTCCCTTATCGGAAATCTTTCCGGCGGCCAGCAGCAGCGTGTGATGCTTGCCAGGGTTCTTGTCAACGATCCGGAGCTTTTACTTCTGGACGAGCCCACAAGCGGTGTGGACTCGGATGCGGTGGATGTGCTTTATGAGCTGCTTGACAAACTGAACAGAGAACGAAAAATGACTCTTTTACTTATAACTCATGACGCAGAACGCGTACTGCCCCATGTTTCCCGGCAATTTGCCATGAACCGGGGAACCCTGCGGGAAATCCCAAAAAGAACAGTCTTAAGGGATGCGCCTTCCGATAACGCTACAGGCTCCAAGGAGGTATAAGGCCATGGTTCCCATTTTTGAATTCGATTTTATGCGCCGGGCCTTTTTGGTTGGCCTGCTTCTTGCCATTATCATTCCGTGTATCGGAATGATCGTTGTTTTAAAAAGACTTTCCATGCTTGGGGATGCTCTCTCCCACACCTCTCTTGCCGGTGTGGCACTGGGCTTGCTTTTGGGCTTCAATCCCATTTTGGGCGCTGTTATAACCTGTATCGTGGGAGCCTTAAGTATTGAAGCCATACGAAAGCGGCTTCCCCGCTATTCGGAAATATCCATTGCCATTATGATGTCGGCGGGTATCGGCCTTACAGGCGTGCTGTCCGGCTTTGTGAAAAACGCAGCCAATTTCAACAGCTTTTTATTTGGAAGCATTGTGGCCGTCAGCTCCTTTGAATTGGGCCTCACCCTCTTCATTGCATGCCTGGTTCTGGTGGCCTTCATCCTTTTGTATAAGGAGCTTTTCTACATTGCCTTCGACGAGAGAGCCGCCCGGTTATCCGGAGTGCCTGTTAAGACGGTTAACTTTATTTTTACCCTCTTAACGGCAGTAACGGTTTCAGTGGCGTCCCGGACGGTTGGCGCCCTTATTGTATCCTCCCTTATGGTTATACCGGTTGCCTGCGCCATGCAGCTTGGAAAAAGCTATAAGCAAACGGTTTTTTATTCCATTGGCTTTTCCGTATTATTTATGACCACCGGTCTTTTTGCCTCCTATTACCTTAGGCTTAAGCCCGGCGGAACCATTGTACTTATAGGTGTAATCTGTCTGCTTATGCTGCTTGGGGGAAAAAAGCTTTTGTCCTTATCTGGAATTAAAGGAGCGAGGTGATGGCCATGCCCGCCCGGGTTATTATTGTTTCGGGCTTTTTAGGCGCAGGAAAAACCACACTGATTACTCAGCTTTTAAAGGGTGCTCTTTCCCAGACTAAAACGGTACTTATTGAAAATGACTTTGGTGAAGCAAGCGTGGATGCATCTCTCCTAAAAAACAGCGGCTTTACGGTAAGAGAGCTTTTGTCCGGCTGCATCTGCTGCAGCCTGTCGGGAGATTTCGCACTTGCGCTGGAGGAGGTTGTTCTTGAATACCATCCCGAGGTTGTGCTCATTGAGCCGTCCGGAGTGGGCAGGTTGTCCGATATACTTAAAGCCTGTGCCGCTCCCCGGCTTCGCCCCCATATCTGTGTTGCCGGAAAAATAACCGTTGTGGACGCCCGGCGCTGCCAAACCTACAGAGATAATTTCGGATCGTTTTTCGAGGATCAGATAGGCTTTGCGGACGCACTTGTTCTAAGCCGCTGGGAAGAGAGCTCCCGGCGTTGCCAGGAGGCCCTGGGCCTTCTTAAGGGTCTAAATCCCCACGCACCGATATATACTGGTTCTTGGGAGGCTATTGCCTGGGACTCCCTGCTTGGCCTTAGCGAGCCTTTGGCTTCTAGCGGATTGGGCCCCCGGCGCTACCGTATCCGCGTTCCGGATAAGACGAAGGAGCCTGCACCTGCGGCTCATACGTTTTTTCATACGGTTACCCTATACCTTGAGAAGGCATTTGGACCGGAGGAATGGGAACGAAAAGCCTCAGAGCTTGAAAAAGAATTCTATGGCCAGGTACTGCGTGCAAAAGGCATCGTTCCTTCTCCCGGCGGATTTCTTAATCTGCAGTATGTTCCGGGAGAGGTGGAGCTCACACCCTGCCCTCCTCAGAGCGGATTTATCTGCATTATTGGGAGGGACCTTTGCATACAGGAGCTGGAAAAGTTGTTTAACGGAGATTGAAGTCATATGGTACCTGTTTATGTTGCCACAGGCTTTCTGGACGCAGGTAAGACCACCTTTCTAAACCGGTTGTTTTACCGTCGCAGAGATGCCGAAATAAGACGTCTGTTTCTTCAGTTTGAATCCGGTGAGGAAGAGCTGGAGGAGGATCGCTCCCCTGTAGGCTCCGTGAGGCTGGTTTTTACCAAAAAGGAGCTGGAGGGTGAGCTTTCCCTCCTGGCCCGTAAAATAGAGAAGTCCATTGAAGAAAGCTATCCGGATGAGATTTGGATTGAATGGAACGGCACTGCCCCCTTCTCCCTGCTTCAGGCACTGTTAGCTCACGGCAGGCTAAAGGTCCTCTGCCGGCTGGATCGGGTGATTCATCTGGCGGATCCCTTTCTGCTTCAGGGGCTTCCCGGAGGCGGGGACGGCGTTTTGGCCGGCCAGGTAAGAAACTGTGATATGGTGCTCCTTAGAAGCACCCTTGACTTCGATGCCAATAGAAAATCAAGACAGCTCATACGAAGCCTCAATCCAGGAGTAAAAATTTATAATGATAAGGATATAAGCCCTCTTGATCAGGCCCTGTACAAGAAAAAGGAATCCCCGGTGGATTTGCTGGTGCTTCGGATTGTGCTCCTTGTAGCCCTGTATTTTTTAACCAATATTGTGTTTGACACCCTGGACCTTCCCTTTAATACTCTGGTGAATGTTTTTCTGGGAATGATTCTCAGTGCCTTGCCTTTTTTAGTTATCGGCGTTTTGCTCTCC
>JAFADM010000499.1 GCA_023424865.1 Bacillota bacterium
TCCAGCCAGGAGGTGTAATCCTTAATTGCATCATCGTACCTGCCCATGGCAACCATCCGGTCCGCTCTATGAGCGTGTGGACGCCATGCCTCCGGTGCATCGTCAATGCATTCCTGCCAGAGCCTTAGAGCTTCATCGCCATTTCCCCGGGCATACGCAATGTCTCCCAGCCGGGCCTTGGCCAACTCATGATGCCCGGCTTTTTCCGCGGCCTCAATAACCGATCCGGCTTCTTTCAATAGACCGTTGCCAATAAGCTGGTCAAGCAGCCAGTACCACCCCTCCTGCCACTGTGGTACTTTTTTCATAAGCCCCCGATAATATCGGACTAATTCCAGGGTGTTATTGCAGGTCCAATCCCTGCCATAGCCATGGAGCACATTGGTCATAACACTGTGGCAGGCCTTCTTTTCAGGCTCAAATTCAATAGCCTGCTTCGCATAGTTCACTGAAAGGCCGGTAAAGGTTCTGATACGGTGCTCATACAGCTCCGCTAGCCTTAAATAAGCCTCTCCGCAGCCGGGCTTGCGCAGGATAATCCCCTGAAGCAGAGCTTCTGCAGATGTAAAAGACTGTTCGGAAAGATCCCGAACATCACAGAGCATATTGTCAATCCGCTCCAGATTTTCATCATCGGTCAATGAGAACAACTCATCAATGGTAACACCAAAAGTTATGGAGAGAGCCGGAAGTATGCCGATATCAGGGGCATTTACATCGTTTTCCCATTTCGATATGGCCTGAGGTGACACACCCAGGGTATCTGCCAGCGTCTCCTGAGTCATTCCTCTTTCAAGGCGCAGGGCTTTTATTTTTTTGCCTAGCTGAATATTTATAGTCCTCATCCCCTCTTTTTTGTTTTCGGCCGATAAACCTAGTGTAAGACAACAAAGCCTCACAGACAATAACGGTCTTTTCAATGCAGCTAACCGTTTGGTTGAGTGGCTTTATTTATTCATTTCCAAACTTCTGAATGCCCCCCAAAAGCATGCTGATTAAATCGCTTTCGATAATAATGAATAGACCTATTGCAATAAACACAACCGGTACAATTACATTTTTATATTTATGTATCGTCTGCTTTATGCGGGGAATAGTGGTAAGTTTTTCCCCGGCAAAGCACCATAAGGCAATCATTAAGAAGAAAACAATTATTGTCATAATGAGCTCAAGGGTATTAAGAGTTGTGAAAAGAGGTACATAAACACCTATATTATCCGCTCCGTTAGCTATCGTAACTAAAAAAACATTTATAATGGCCGGATGAATCAACTTACCCAGCATACTTTTTATCTTTTCAATCCAATTGATTTGTATTTTTTCAAGATCAGCATTTGGTCCCTGTCCCGCATTACCTTCCTGAATACATTTTTCAATTGAATGAGCGATCTCACTATCACTTTCTTTAATTACCTCTTCCAATTTCACAGAGTTAGATTCCTGCCCATCAATTAAATCACGATTCCCTGCAGGGTCAATTACTGTTTCACTCCGGAACTCGTGTTTAGCTTCACTTGCAGATTGCATGGCCTCTTTTTTATCTTTTCTATATTTCAACCATTCTTTAATTCCAAGCAAAATTGGAATTACCCCCAGCAAACCTGTGTATTGCTGAGGTATTAAGTTTAATCCAATCGAACCCAAAATGCTTATAAAGAGTAATGTTGAAATGCCCAGGTATTGCCCTACAATAATATGATGTTTTTTCATTTGAGCGTCAACCTGAGAAAAGAATACCATCAACACAAAAATATCGTCAGTATTTGTGCTGGCGAACGAAATAAATGCGGTTACAATGGCACTTACCATAGCCTATCTCCTTGAATTAAAAGCTCGAGGGCATCCAACCCCCTCCCGTTTAGCCAGATTTGCTTACGCAAATGGCTGCAAATAAAAAAGCCTATGCACACTTATCGTGTGTATAGGCTTACTAATCCAGTTTTAACCATACTATAAATGGCTGACTTTAATACCCGTTGGGTATAAACTGCCCCCGCCCTATACGGTAGTTCAATTTTAACACCTTAAACTGCGTTATTCAAATCCTTTTTACCTCACCCTACCGTAACCGATATCTATAAGCTCATAAAGCTGTTATAATCCGCAAGTTGACACTTTAACTTAAAATTGACATTATGCTTATACTATATGTATGTATTTATTTTGCCGTTTTATTGATAAAATCGACTTCATACTGCTGTTCACCGTATTTTCTTTCATTGTCGGTAAGAATACCCTCTGTAAGGGTGATACGAAGAACAATTGACGTCGGGTTGTTTTCATCGCCAACTTCATCAAACCAATCGAAGATGCTTTTGAATTTCGCTCTGATTTCCGCATTCTTCTCGTCCTTGACCCAACCGAGATTTTCAGCAATGCCCTGGAAAGCGTACCAGCCTAACCCACCGACGGAAACCTCTCTATTCTTCTCAATTTGCAACATTTTATTTTTTTTTGCATCCGTAGAAACATAAAATACGCCGTCTTCATAATAGGCGCAGACCATACGGACAGTGGGGCGAGGATTACCTGCAGCGTTGGCGGACAGTGATATTGTCGCAAGGGCAATCACTTCTTCCTTGCCATTTCCGCACCGCTCCTCAATAAGTTTCATCGCGTTTTCGTATTTGCTCATTTTAATCATCCTTTATAATATATTAAATTTATATACTGTAACGATAGTCAAACCACTTTAAACCAAGCTCAAGCTTTACAATTCCGACTTTAGCCACAAAGCAGGACGGACACCGCCTGTACATTTGCCATCGCTGATGTTGCCTTTCAATATATTGTTGCCTTGAATACCTATATTGCCGTCAGTCCCGAAGATGTAAACGGCCTTTACATTAAGGCGGCCAGGCGACCGAAGCCACCACCACCAAGCCACTTCCTTACCCAGAACTCTTGCTATTCGCTTACTGTTGTTTTCATCTTTTCTTTCAAACCAATATCTTTGATTTTTTCCTGGGTTTTGCAGTTTTGAAAGGCTGTCGCCGAAATATTTGCACACTTCCTCAAGGCTTAATAAAAAGATACTGTCTTGCGTATCTATTCCACCCTTTGAACCATACCACTGATTATCAAGATTTTTGTTCAATACCGGAATTATCCTTGACCTATCAGCTGCGTTGAATTTTTCATAGAACTCACCGTTAAGGTATTTTCTTAACGAGCAGTCGGCCCATGTTATATCTATATAAGCGTCATGGTAAGAACGGTGTTCTATTATTTCATCAGTTATAACCAAAGCCGTGTTATTTTGTATATCCAGCACACGCCAGTTGTAACTGCCAAATGAAATGACTGAGCCGATTTTAAAATCATTCATTTTCCTTCTCCTTAATTGGGAAGAGCAAATCAAGCTGTAAGTAATTCATTTCAGAATTGTGCTTTTGAATAAAGTTATTAAAATTCAAGGTTTCCTCGAAACCCTGCCCAAAGCCTGTTTCGGGGGATTCCCATCTCGGGGAGCCCCAATCATTAGTGTATTTATCGCTTGCATTAACCCATTCCTTGAGCCTCCGCCAATCCTGGAAATCCCATGCCCTTAACACATGAGCGGCATATAATCCGCCACTGAACTCTCGTCTTATTAACGGTGCGGGTATCTCCATATTAGAGGGAACAGACACCCATACTTCATATACCTGTGAGTTTTCACCAATTCCGATAGGCCCTTGAGAGCAATCAAAGCCGAAACTGCGCGCGTCGGGTTTAATTTTTAACAATCCGCTCTCTTTTGTAAATTTACCTACCATGTCCGCTGCTTTGCCTTCACAGCCTTCTCCTGAAGCGTACGCGGCAGCTACGGTCATGGGCGGAAGGTAAACAATCCGCACATCCTTGTCTTCCATTTTCATTAATTCTTCGTTAGCCTTGTTTAAGTCTTCCATCGATAAATTCTCCTTCGTTTCTTTAATTTGATTATCAGAAAAAGAAAGAGAGCTAATAACAGAGAACACAGCTTCGTCGTCGAGAAGTTTTAAATTAACACCGGCTTTATTATTTATTTCCTCAACAAAACGCGTCAATATGGATTTAACGGTAGACAACGCAGTTATTTCGCTGTCAATTTCGCTTATATTCTGCCTGAAAATTTCCACTGCTTCCGCCGCGTCATAATTATTAAGGATGCTTATGATTTGCTTCACCGGAACGCGCAGCTTACGCAGGACTACGATTTGCCGCAAACGGTTCATGGCGTTTTCGTCATAAACCCGGTAAGCATAATCCTCTTTCCGCAAGCTTTGAATTAATCCCACTTGCTCATAATAACGTAACATTCTTGTAGAAATTCCGTAATCCCTTGACACTTGACTAATTGTTTGAAGATCCATACCCTAACCTCATTCTTTTTCTGATTTTGATTATAAAGTACGACACGGTGTCAGAGTCAATTGGTTTATACAAATACTCCGTATTTTATGCTGTCAAATAAGGAGTATATAAATTCTCCGACTATCCATGATGGTATAACCTGGCGCAGAAAGATTTTTTATCTCTCACATTATACTAAGCAATCGTTTTGCCATCAATAACCAGAGTTAAAGCTTCAACCCGTGAAAGAAACCGAAATGTTTCCTTCACGGGTTCGTACACTAAATTTAATGTGTCATTAGGTCAAAATAAATAAGAAATATTATTCTCATTATACTTACTTATATTGTACGCTTGGCAAACTTGTCCATAAAGGCTAACATTTCTATCAACCGTTCCACAAGCTCGTCGTTGATACTGGACCAACGGTAACTATACCCCGGAAAATAAGGACATAAATTATATTCTTTCCCTCCATGTACAACCTTAATTATAGCAAGCGGACGTGTACCGGTTTTGTCGGTCTGAACACAATATCTACACCCATCGCATTTTTTTGTGTGCTCTATAATAAAGTTCTGAACACTATTATCCGCCGAATTAAAAGCCTCCAGGTATGTTTTTAATCCATTAGGTATACACAAACCAAAAACAACCGGGTTTTTAAAGTATGGGTCATATCGTGCCGATATGCCTGTATGTCTGATTTTATATTCAAAGCCGCCGTTTGGCTGTTCTTCGCTCCATATAGGGTTTGCGTAAGACAGCGATAGCTTGCAGTCGCTGGCGGTGATATTGTAAATATCAAATCTTTTATATCCTTGTGCAATCATCCAATCTTCGAGCTTGCGGAATGCCGCTTCCCCAAGTAAGCGTGCATAGATGTCGGAAGTGTATGGGTAATTCTTATTAAAAAGGCAAAATGAAAAGTCGGTTAAACCGCTGTCAGGACGGGTTGACATCCAAACCCAAGCAGCAGATAGATTGGTAAAATCGTTAATTCCGAGTTTTGATAGGATACCTTTTTGCCTTTTATCCAACTTTACCTCGGAACCCTGTCCTATAAGAAACATATTTTGCAGCAATATATCTATCGTTTTACTGAATTTTTTCATATTTACCTGCAATTCAGGTTTACCATAAGAGGATTTAATATAACTAGGATAAGCGTCATCCTCATGAAGCGAAGCGACAAAAAGCAATGGATCGTCAAAGGCTATCTGATATAGGTTTTTTATTAAATCATAGAACTTCTTTTGTTCGGATACGCTCACGCTTGCATTATCATCGGGTACAAACGGCGGAAGCAAAGCAATATAGGTTTGCGCTATTCTTTGTTCTAAATTCTCAAAGTTCATCTTTAAACCCCTTATCCCTAAAATATATATATCTTAAGTTTGACAGGTATTATTCCAGTATTATTTAAATTATAGAATAAACAATCAGGCTAAAACAGATAGCATCAGTATTCCTTTTTGACCGCAAATTTCGGAATTTTTAATTAAATGAAAGAAGCAGATCTTCTTTCGTGTCGAGTGTGCGAACGCCTGTAAACATAGGCTTTTAGCAATAGAAGAAGGCAAGGAATGCTGACAGTCCAATAACCTGTTCAATACTTTGTACCTACTTCACTTCCTATTCTGCTCATTTTGCGAAGTTATAAAGAATCTTTATTTTTTATTGTTTATTGAATCTTAATGCTTGCAGCCTTTTTGCTCGCTCAAATGCTTCGTGTAAAAATTCCTTTACAGATAAAGCCTTATAATCCCAATTCATGACCTCTATTGCAGTCGCACCTGAATAACCTGTTTCCGCAATTCTTTTCAGGGCTGCAGACCAGTTGATTGTACCGTCAAAGGGTAATTGGTGTATGGTGTTTCCGTTATAATCATGTAAATGTAATGCCATCAAACGTGAACCGTACATAGATAACAAATCATAGTTCGGATAATAGTGGTAGTGATGGCAGCAGTCATAACAGAATCCTATGCGCGTGGAAGCCACTTGCTCCAGTATATATGATAAATTAGTGAAATTCCGCAAATTCTCCAGTGCAATATTGACGCCAATCTTTTCAGCCTTTTCGGCAATTCTCTTGATTCTATCCAGCCCCAAAGCGTTATATGGTTTGTCATCGTTTGGCAGATGCACCACCATAGTCGGAATCTCAAATTCGGCGCAATCTGCAACACATTGCAAATAGCAATGGATTGAGGCTTCACCGTCCAAATTATCAAGCCAGATGTTGTCTTGTACTTGGAACGGTGTGTGAATATTTTCTATAACGAGACCCGCTTCACGTACAATTTGCGGCCCATTGCGGTAATCATTACGATCTAAATATTCACTCCACCATAATAAAACACCGTCAAACCCTGCTTCTTTTATCAGCCGATAACGTTCCTTTATCGGCAATTCATAACCAAACCAATCATAAATAGTAATCATAATCCAAGTTCTCCTTCACTTATATAAATAACGTGAGGTTCCTATTTATGTGTACAACATAATAATACACGATCATAATACCATACTTTCCCACATCGAAGACATATCTTCACTTTAGCGGAAGATATGTCTTTCGCTTCCTTTCCTGACATAGAAGAAATGCTCAACACTCCTACATTACCTTTGAGTTCCACTCTTTTCCTCTGTAGGTAACCTTTTTTATATAGTTGTCTGTTTTCAACGCACTCCCTAGTGTCCTTGTATGGTACACCTCTTGACATTTTGTACTTAATGGAATAATATAAATCAAACGATTGATTAATAATGTGTTGAGGTGTTTATGTCAGAACAGGATACAAAGCTGAAAATTATACGGGCATCCAAAAAATTGTTTGCACAAAACGGATTTGACGGGACATCAACAAGAGACATTGTTTCTGCTGCAGGCGTAAACATCTCGCTGATTTCGTATTATTTTGGAAGCAAGGAAAATCTGTTTTGTGCGCTATTTGAAGGATTCCCAGCCCCCACATATGACAGAATGCCCGAGAATCGTGACCAACTTCTGGAAGAACTGTCCGATATTATTGCCGGAATTGTACTGTTGCGATTTGATGAACCGGATTTGGTCACTCTATTACAGCAGGAACTTTATCGGCAGAGTACGAGATCGGAAAAGCTGGTGGAGCTTTTGGCCCCCACTTGGAACCGTATCCGTGCGCTTATTGAGTTGGGCAAGGTGCAAGGTCTTTTCCGGGTGGAGCACGTGGACACAGCATTATCCCTTATCATGGCGGCAGCGTCTTTTCCGAGACAGCACACTTTCTATCGGGGTTATTTGCGGGAAAAAGAAAATCCACAGGACGTTGCCAAAGAAACTTTAAAGTTTATCCTTAGAGGTTTGGGCTGCATACAGCAAGAGCAAGGAGGCGAGTTAAAATGAAGTTATTTTTTAAGGATCAAGCATTTTCTTTTGAGCTGCTGCGTGCAGTTTCCTACAGCGGCTATCAAGGTGCGGAGTTGGGAGAATGCCTGGCGATTGCGGCGAATATCCGCGAGGGAGACTTTAACAGTTGGTTCGTCGAGTGGAACAAGGCCGCCGAGAGCCTGCACAAGCTTGGGAAATCCTGCATTGAGAACGGTCAGAAGGTTAGTGGTCGGGAGGCTCTTCTGCGTGCGTCCAATTACTACAGGACGGCGGAGTTTTTTCTCTCTCCTGACGATCCTCGGCGGAAGGTGTCATATCAGGAAAGCACAGATACTTTCCGGGAGGCCATGCGCCATATGGATTTCCGCTGCGAAACCGTGCAATTCCCCTATGAAGAAAGTTATCTGTCCGGCTATTTTTATCGCGCTTCCGGTGACGATGCTTCCGTCCCGAAGGCAACTCTGGTAATGCTGGGAGGCTTCGATTCCACTTGCGAGGAGCTTTATTTTGCCGGTGCGGCCGCTGCGATGAAGAGAGGCTATCATTGCTTAATTTTCGACGGACCCGGCCAGGGCGAAACCCTGCGCATCCAGAAAAAGCCTACGCGCTTTGATTTTGAAGTACCTGTGGGCGCGGCACTGGATTATCTGGAAACACGTCCCGAAGTCGATCAGCGCCGCATTGCGCTGATGGGAATGAGTATGGGCGGCTATTACGCGCCTCGGGCGGCGGCATTTGATAAAAGAATCTCTGCTTGCATTTCCTATGATGTCCTTTACGATGTATGGGCTTCGATGCTGAATAAAAATCCCAGGCTACGGATCGTTGAACGGCTTTCACCCGCAGCCGCCGAGTTTGTCATGGGTATGGCTATGAAAACTGACCTCTCTCTTCGCTGGATGGTTCAAAACGCTCTGTGGGTTTACGGACTGGAGCACCGGTATGAACTCCTGAAAGCCGTTCCCCAATACACCCTGAGGGAGGTGGCCGGCCAGATCAAATGCCCTATGCTTATCCTTGTCGGAGAGGCCGATCATTTTGTTTCTTCGGAACAAGTTGACGAACTTGTAAAACGGTTGCATTGTCCTTCCACGGTGCGTATATTCACGAAAAAAGAGGGTGCGGAGGAACACTGCCAGGAAGGAAATCATGCGCTGTTACATCAGGTCGTTTTCGATTGGTTGGATGAGCAGCTGCCTTCCAAACTCATATAGGGACTTATATACTATATATTTCAAAAATAATAAATTTTGCTATAAAACAAGAACCCTGCAGGATGGGTTTTTTAATCACCCTCCGGAGGATACATTTATCGGAAATTCTCTATATTCTTGCAACTTACCCGGCAAAGTGCCCTCTTTGACCGATTTAACCCCAATGCCATATTTTTTAAGCTTCCGAATAAAGCGCATACCACAAACCGGAAAGAGATAATGGACATAAATAAAATTCCGCTATTAGCTGGCGAAATCCGACGAATAGCGGAATTTTATGATAAGGCACAATAAATTGCGCGAATATCTTTCTTAATAGATGATTCTTTGGAATCAGTTCACCCAGATCCACTACAAGCATTTGTAACTGGCCATTTTTTCTACCCATGATGGCGATTACCATGAAATCGACCTCCAGGTAGTACGAAAAAGAGCTACAGCGATCTTTTAGTTTTGCTGCAGCCTCTTCTAGAATAATCATGGAAAAAGATTTTTGGTTTCAAGCTTCGATTAGGTTCATACTTTGGCAAGTTAGGTCATAAAAAATGAAAAGTCATAGCCTTCTATTTTGCTCATAATTAAAAGCATATCTTATAATGTTTTTTTGTAATATAAGACTAATTCTCCATCCTCTATTTCAGACATTACAAATACATTGTAACCCCAATGAAAATAAATCGAAAGATTCCTTGTTTCTTTTGCCTCAACGCCGA
>JAFADM010000501.1 GCA_023424865.1 Bacillota bacterium
TTTTACAGTTTTTCCAATCGAAGCAGGAGGCTGTCGAAATCGCCGTTGAGCTTCACCGGCAGGCCCACATGCATAAGGGTGCTGCCATTAAGCTTAAGGGGAGTGCCGCTAAGATCAAGACTGCTGCTAAGATCAAGGCTGCTGCTGTCAACCCTGTAAACAGCTTCCCTGTCCAGGCCCCGGAGCTTGAGGCGGGGGCATTCGTCGCCGTATTTCTGTCCGTGGAGGAACGCAAGCACCACAATTTCCTTACCGTCCCGGCTCACATATTCCACAGCGGAGAGGGTGCTCTCACGAGGAGAAAGAAGCCTGTACTGGGATCCAAACTGAATGGTTTCCCGAAGTTTCTTATATTGCTCAATATACTTTTTATACTCTGAAAGCTCTTCTTCCTTCAAGCGGCTGATGTTTGAACCGATGCCAAGGCTGCCCGTCATGGAGGAGTGGAATTTATAGGCTATTGGCTTAAGGTACTTGTTTGAATGAGGGTGGGTATCCGTCACCCAGCACATCATAATCCTGGGATTGTAAAAATAGGAGAAGCCCTCCTGGATAAAAAGCCTGTCGTAGGCATCGGTATTGTCGCTGGGCCAGCATTCCTCCGCATAGCGAAGGATTCCAAGGTCAATCCGGCCGCCGCCCCCGGCGCAGGTTTCAAATTCCACATGGGGGAAACGTTGCCGGAGAAGGGCCCAGATTTCGTAGAGGGCTTCAACATGCTTGTGCCACAAGGCCTGATCGCTTTTTGTGCTGCCTGCGCTTAAATCGCTGACGGCGCGGTTCATATCCCATTTGATAAAGGTTATATGGGAATGTTCTTCCAGTAAGTCCGTCATAAATTTAACAATATAAGCTTTCACATCGGGCCGGGAGATGTTCAAAACATATTGGTTGCGGGCCTGCCGGGGTTCCTTGCTTTTAAAGCGATAAATCCAGTCGGGGTGGGCGCGGTACAGCTCGCTGTCAGGATTGACAGCCTCAGGCTCCACCCAGATGCCAAAATCCATGCCCAGGGCTTTTACTTCACGGATTAACTCTTCCAGGCCATTTGGAAATTTTTTTCTGTTCACGTGCCAATCTCCCAGACCGGCTTTATCGTTGTTTCTTGCACCGAACCAGCCATCGTCCACAACGAAAAGCTCGATTCCCATAGCCGAAGCCTTTTTAGCCAGAGCCTTCTGTCCTTCAAGAGTGACGTCAAAGGTGGTGGCTTCCCAGGAATTGTAGAGCACCCTGCTTATAACCGGCCTGGGATGAATGTATTTCAGCTGGTAGGCGTGAAGCTTCCGGCTCATGCCGCCGTACCCGTCCTTTGAAAAGCCCAGTATAAACTCGAGGGTGGTAAAGCTTTCACCCTGCTTTAAAGTATAGGAAAAATCAAAATCGTTGATGCCGCCTACGACTCGGACATTGTTGAAAATGGTCTTTTCAACATCAATCTTCCAGTTGCCGCTGTAGCCCAAAAGCCCAAACCAGACATTTCCTGCGGTTTCTGTGGCTGTGCCGTCGTCCAGGGCAAAGGAAGGATTGAAATGGGGGCCTGTAATACCTCTTTTGGATTGAAGGGTGAAAACCCCTGTTGGGAGGGTCAGGTCCTGAAGCTGGAATTCACCGGCCCATTTCCCTGTGGCATAGCGCAACCTGTAAGCCGTCTGGGGAGGAAGGGTAAGAGCGGCCGATTTTACGGAATCAATGATCACATCCCTATCCTCGTTTGTAATTGTGACATAGCGTGACAGGATATCGTATTCATAGTAAACGTCATAGTGCAGGCATACCCTCAGCCGGGTGCCGCCATTTGTGAAATGTATTTTGAGGGTCTCTTTACCGTCGCCGCAGGAAGCCTTTTCCCAGCCCTCAAAGATCATATCCAGCATTCTTGTCTCATCATAACGGATTTTAAGGCAGGTTTCGGCATAGGCGCCGCCGGACCAGAAGCCGTATTCTTCACGCTCCCTGTTTGTGTCCATGTCAAAGCTGCTGTGGGGATGCTCTGAGAGAAGGAAGCCGCAATCCTCTGCGTTAACGCTTTCACCCCAGTACAGATGCTGCAGGTAATTGCCGTTTAGGCCAAAGAGGTAGGACGTGTTCCTGGTAGTGATGCTGAATAGTTTTTTATCCTCCAGATACTGTATCATAGCTGTTTCTCCTTAAACCGTGGAAATTGTTCCTGCAACAGTCGGATTTATTCCTGGGTACTGCGGCGCGAATTGTGGGTTTTAAGCCGCTTCTTTTGAGAAATGCCATTGCAGTCTGCAGGTAAGTATAAAACATCCATGCGCTAAAAAACACTGCACATTTTTTATATTTGTGCATTATTTTATTTTCTTTCGGAAATTCAGTGAAACAGATTACTTGATGCCTGCATTCCAGGAAAAGCGGAAAGTCTCTTAGGTAAGGCTGGAGGGCTCCTGCAACTTACGGCCTGGAATCAAAGACCCGGAGGCTTTCCCTGTACTGGGACGCAGTCAGTCCTGTATACTTTTTAAAAAGCTTGAAAAAGTATTTTTCATCCTGAAATCCAACCTGATAGGCTATTTCATAGCTCTTCAGCCGAATATCCTTAAGGAGATCCCTGGCCATAAGAACCCTGTAGCTATTTAGATAATCAATAAAGTTGGTTTTCATTTTCTGTTTGAAAAGAAAGCTGAAATAGGCCGGAGAAAGGTAAAGCTCGTCGGCCACCATTTTCAGGCTGATATCCCTGGAATAATTGCTGTGAATGTAGTTTAAAGCCAGCTGAATAAATTTATTGACCGGAACGTGGATTTGAATCTGGTTGATAATATCCTCCAGGATTCTGATTATCACATTTTTTAAAAGCTCAAAGGAGCGGGCTGCGGTAATTGAATCAAAGGATTTAAAGATGAGCTGCTGAAGCTCAGGAGTATCAATATTCTTTTCCGAGCAAAAGCGCATGATGCTGTTAAGGAGGGAAAGCCCCATTTTTTTTGCAAGACCGTTGTCTATAGCGGGCAGGTGGCCAAAGCTTCCGAAAAAGCTTTCAACGGACTCCCGAACAAGAGAGGAATCACCGGCTTCGATGGCCTGCAGAATCTTTTTTTCCTCGGAGAAGGGATACAGGTAGTGAATGCTCTCTTTAAAAAGCTGGTCGTCATATTCGGCCATTTTACGGCTACCCATAAAAAGGCTGTTTTCAAGGGCAGCCAGGGCCTGCTTATAAGATTTACCGGAAAGTAAGGGGGTGGGAACCGGTTTGCCTATGCCAACGGTAAACGGAAAATCAAAGGTGTCGGACAGAGCCAGGTATACATTGCCGATGATACCGGTGAACCATTCGTAATCAAAGGGCTCACGGGATGCGATAAGAACAAGATCATCTTCTTTTATAACCAGCTCCAAATGGTCGTTTGCAGGGATTTGTCTTTTAGCCTCCTCAGCGATGCCGAGCATGAGACAATCCATCTCCTCATTGCCGCTGCGGGCATACAGGCTCTCCCTTTCCTCCAGACGAAAAACAGCGACACAAGAGTTTGTATTTTTGAGGTTAATTTCATAATTGGAGGCATCCTCAAAGAAGGCAGAGGGATTTCTAAGCTTTTCGTCCAGCAGATCCACCAGCAGTCGGTCCTTAAAAAGGGTGGCATATTGATTGAATAGCGCTTGGTATTGGCTTAACAACTGCTTCTTCTTAGTCTCTTCCACAAACAGGTTTTTTGCTTTTAGGACGGCCTGAAGAATTTCCTCCGCTGAGCAGGGCTTGAGAAGATAGTTATTGGCGTTAAGTTCAATCGCTTTCCTTGCGTATTCAAAATTATCATGACCACTCATGATGATTATTTGAGTGTTCAGCGAAAGCCTGTTGACCTCCTCGATGAGGGTAAGGCCATTAATAAAAGGCATCTGAATATCAATGAGAGCAATATCCGGATGGCTCTTTTTAAAAAGCTCCAGTCCGTCCCTGCCGTCATAGGCAATGCCGCAGACCTCTATACCGTACCTGTCCCAGGCGATAAAATTCTTAATGCCCTGGACATGCTCGTATTCGTCGTCAATAATAGCAAGCTTATGCATACCCCTTTGTACTTCCCTTCTCCAGATAGATGTGAGGCTTTGGCGGAAGAATCAGATTAATTTCGGTACCCTGTCCCAGCCGGCTTTGAATGGTGAGGGAGTAATCCTTTTCATAGTAGATGGACAAACGGTTAATAACGTTTTTAATACCGTAGCCCCCGCCCGACGGGCTGATGGGATCATCATTCTGAGGATCCATGAGCTTTACACGAACATGCTCCGGCATACCTGCGCCGTCGTCGCGGATAACAAAATGAATCCTCCCGTTATCCATAAAACCCCTAATGGATACCGTGGTTTCTTTCGCTTCCGTTTCGATGCCGTGAACAATAGCATTTTCAACAAAGGGCTGCAGTATCAGCTTTGGAATTTCTAAATGGAGAATATCCGGGCTGAAATCCAGATGGTATTGAAGCTTATTCCTGTATCTTTTCTCCTGCAAAAGAACGTAATAGCCGATGAATTTCCGTTCCTGGGCGATGGGAGAAAAATCCCTTCCCACATTAAGAGCCAGACGAAATACCTTTGACAGCGCATGAATCATTTCCTGGACGCCTTTATTGTCACCGGACATGGCCTTCCAGTAAATGGTATCCAGAGTATTGTACAGGAAATGGGGATTGATTTGCGCCTGCAGTGCCTTCAGCTCAGCAATTTTCTCTTCAATCTCAAGGGCATAGACCTGGTTCAGGAGATTGTTGATGTAGGCGATCATTTCATTATAATGGAGGCACAGCTCCCCAACCTCATCGTGATACGCCACATTAACCGTTTCTTTAAAATTACCCTTTTTTACACGGTTCATGGACTCCAGCAGATTCTTCATGTTTTTTGTAAACAGGTTGGCAAAAAAAGCTGTAAAGAAGAAGCCCAGTCCAAGAGCCAGAATAAAAACACAAATGACAATAACCGGGACGTAATTCAGATTAATGGCATAGCTTTTTAAAGGTACAATATTGAATAATTTCCAGTTTACATAATTTAAAGTGACAAAGGTTAAAAGGTGATCCTCACCGGCATAGTTGTAAATCTCCGTGCCTTCGGCCTGAGTATAGGCAAGTTCAGGCAGGCTTAGAACCATGTCCTCAAGGTTTGGCCCCTGGGGAAGATTGGAGTCAAAAAGAAAGATTTTATTATTTTCATCCAGGAACAACAGGGTGCTCTTCTCGACGTCAAGCACGCTTTTATAGAGCTCCTGTATTTTTGAAACATTGATGGAAATGGTCATAAAGGCTTTGGTTGAATAGTCGTTTAGCTTGAGTATGGTTTTAAACATGGTCATTTTGTCACTCTGGTTGTTAATAATGTATTCCGTGTTCTCTCTGGGAACATAGGCCCACAAAGGCGTGCCCTTCAAGCCGTAGGCCTTTTGGTAAAACCCGGTTTTCATAACGTCCGGATGAGCTGGAATTGAGAAGCTTCTGTCGGACGCGGCATAGTGGCTGAAACCGTTATCCGCCGATATGCTGATAAAGCTTACGTATTGCTTTGAAATAAGCAAATTGTTTAAAAGGTATTTGACATAATTCTGGTCCTTTGTATTTTGGTGAAGCTCGTCCGGAGTATAAGAAACCGTTCTTTGCAGAATAGTGTCGGAGGTGATGAAGGAAGCCAGCTCCTTAAGATCCTTCTGCAAATAGTCGATGCTGTTGCGGATTTGAGCCAGATCCCTTAAGTTCACGGTGGCAAGGCGGTTGGTTATAGTCTGCTGATAGAGAGAATAGGCGGCTATTCCTATTGAAAACGCCACAATGAAGATAATGACGCAATTGGCAAGGATCATTTTCTTCTTTATGCTTAAGTTCATAAACCTGGCTTTATAAGAATCCCAAAATCCTGTTTTCATTTTTTACCTCTTGCTGATAAAAGAATGAAGCCTGCTCATGATACCCTTCATTATAACACTTATGTCATTATAAGGTTTGAAAAATCGAATACCATTTATAAATTTTGTCTACTTCATAGAAATGGATAAGATGCTATATTTAGTACAGAGTTCATAAAAGCTCATAAATGTTAAGGAGGAGTTTACAATGAAGCCATTTAGAAAAGGTTTAATTATTCTCACGGCTGCGGCGCTGATGCTGACCATGGCGGCGTGCGGGGGAACGGCTCCGGCTGTCAGCCAGATTCCCACGCCATCCACCCCGGCTGCAAGCAATACACCGGAAGCAACACCTTCGGCTGAACCTGTAAAGATTGCTCTTTTCTCAAACCTCGCAGATCGCGCAAGCGGTCAGGGAAAGCTTGAACAGACCCTCATTGACAACTATATGAACGAAAACAAGAATGTCACCATTACCGTGGAGGCCCTTCAGGATGAGCCCTACAAGCAGAAATTCCAGTCTTATGTGGCCAGCAACAGCCTGCCGGACTTTTTGAGCGTATGGGGACAACCCTCTTTTTTGGAAGCGGTTATGGAAAAGGGCTATGTAGCTGAATTAAACCCTGACGATTACAAGGATTACGGCTTCTTTGAAGGAGCCACCAGAGATTTCAGCTATAACGGAAAGCTATACGGGCTTCCCAGAAACCAGGATATGACCACTCTGTTTGTTAATAAGGCCATCTTCGAGTCAAACGGAGTTAAAATTCCCACCACCTACAATGAGCTTTTAGATGCGGCTAAAGCATTCCGGGCCAAGAATATCGCTCCCCTTACCATTAATGGGAAGGACAAATGGATACTGAACCTCTTTTTCCAGGATTTAATCATTAAAGTGAGCGGCAATCAGCAGACCATTTATGACGCGTCCAAGGGAACCACCTCCTTTGCCGCGGATCCGGATATCCGAAAAGCGGCGGAGCTGTACAAAAGCCTTATTGACGCAGGGCTCTTCCAGGATTCGTTTACCTCTGCAGATTACGGCGCCGCTCAAAACCTCTTTCTTCAGGAGCAGGCTGCCATGTTCTACATGGGCGCGTGGGAAGTCGGCATGGCAAGCAATCAGGACAATTCGGAGAGCTTCAGGAAGAATGTGGATTTAGTCCCCTTCCCCGTAGTGGAAGAGGGTAAAGGAAAAATCACGGATGTCTGCGCCTGGAACGGCGGCGGTTATTCCGTATCCGCTTCATCAAGCGTAAAGGACGAAGCCCTCAAGCTTCTCAACTACATGATGAAGTCCGATAATTGGGCCAAAATCGGCTGGCAGGAAGGGCTTGTCGTTCCCGGGCAAAACTATAAAAGCTATTTGACCGGAAATGAAAACATTCTCCAGATAGGTGTAACGAACATTTTGAATTCGGCCACCTCCATGAGTGGCACCTCCTGGAACGATTTCAGGCCCGGCGAATGGAAAACCAATGTTGAGAACCTGATCCAGGAATTCTCAGCGGGTATTACAACAGTGGATGAGTTCCTCAATGCCCTTGACGAAGCTGCAAAGAATAACTGACCTCTATTCTCCGGGCAGGGACAGAAATCCCTGCCCGGTCATTTGTGAAACAGCAGGGTTCCCGGGAGCCGTCCCAAATCTTTGGATTTGCAAGCGAGCGGGAGCCTTTTTAACAAAATTCCGTCCCTTTTGGATATTCATATTAAAATAAGCTTTAGCCGGAGGACAGCAGGATGGATATTATCAGGCGCAGAAAAGGAACCATAGTGATGCTGGTGTTTCCAGGTCTTCTAATCTTTTCCTTTGCCGTACTTTTTCCCATACTCAAAAGCTTTT
>JAFADM010000230.1 GCA_023424865.1 Bacillota bacterium
TTTTTAAATTCTCGGGCATGCCTTTTTTCAAAAACAAACCGCATACAGCCCCACCAAGAATCGCTGCTCCGTTGACCAGGGTGCCTAATCCAATCATTCCCCTTTTCCTTCTCTCTCTTTTCTTATGTCCTTATTGATCCCGCTTGAGAAGTAAAACATAAAGCGCTGCTGCCTAAGCGTAATCCTTTTCTTATACCATTAACTTTTTGCTTGTCCTGAGATCGTGATAAAAAGGGCGATGATCAGCCTCTGAGAGAGACGATGGTCACACCGGTTTCACCTTCGCCGAATTTGCCCAGACGGTACTCCTCCACATGGGAATGACCTCTTAAAAAGTCATGTACAGCCTTTCTGAGAACCCCCGTCCCCTTGCCATGAATGATGGTTACTTCATGAAGCCCGGCAATAATTGCATCATCAACGTATTTATCCACCCGCTCAAGGGCTTCCTCCGAGTTTAAGCCCCGAAGATCCAGCTCAAGCTTTACAGGTGAAGCTTTTACCCCGGCAACCCTTACCCGGTGCATTTTTTCCAGGGACTCCTTCTGGTCATCTATCCGCTTAAGCTGTGAAATATGAACCTTTATTTTCATAATCCCTGCCTGCACCGTGACCTGCCCGTCGGCATCGGGAGAATCCACCACACTGGCCTTCTGATTCAGGTTAAGCATCAGTACCGACTCACCGGGCTTGAGATTCTTGGGCGGTTCCCGGAAGCTGGCTTTTATCTGGAAGGGTTCAACATAACCGCCTTCCATATTTTCCATTTTCCGGATACCCTCCCGCAATATCTGCATATCCTTTTCAGCAGGGGCCCGGCGCTCCGCTTTTTGAAGCTCCTTCATCTGATCCAGAAACAGAGCGGCTTCGCTTCGGGCTTCCACCACAATATTCCGGGCCTGATCCTTGGCCTTTTGAAGAATTTTATCCTTTTCCCGTTCGATTTTTTCCCGTTCCTTTTCAATTTCCTGCTTCATAGCCTCCATCTGCTGACGGAAGCTTTCAGCCTTTTCCTTGTCGTGCTCGGCCAGCGTGCGGCTGTGCTCGATTTCACCCAAAACGTCCTCAAACCGAAGGTTATCCTGACTGATATAGGCCTTGGCCAGCTCAATAATATCAAGCCCCAGCCCCAGCTTCTCGGAAATGGCAAAGGCGTTGCTCTTTCCTGGAATGCCCACAAGCAGGCGGTAGGTGGGTCGAAGTGTTTCCACATCAAACTCGCAGCAGGCGTTTTGCACACCCTGAGTTGTCATTGCATAAAGCTTCAGCTCGCTGTAATGGGTGGTGGCCATGGTCCGGATTCCCCGCTGGGTAAGTCCGTCCAGAATGGCTGTGGCAAGGGCGGCGCCCTCCGTGGGATCGGTTCCCGCACCCAGCTCGTCAAAAAGGGCCAGTGAGCCTTCGTCGGCTTCGTCCAGAATTTTTACGATATTCTTCATATGGGAGGAGAAGGTGCTGAGGCTTTGCTCGATGCTCTGCTCATCACCGATATCTGCAAAAACATTATCAAACAGACCAAATTCGCTTCCATCCTGTACAGGCACATGAAGGCCCGATTGATTCATCAAAACGAAAAGGCCTACGGTTTTTAAGGTTACGGTTTTACCGCCGGTATTGGGACCGGTAATAATAAGGGTGGAAAAGCTGTCCCCCAGCTCAATATCCACCGGAACCACCTTTTGCTTATCCAAAAGGGGATGTCTGCCCTTTTTAATTTTCACCCGGCGCTCCTCTACAAGCTTGGGACAAGTGCCATTATAGTCCCTGGAAAGCTTGGCTTTGGAAAACATAAAGTCCAGCTGGCCCAATATGCCCACATTTACAGTCAAATCCTCGCCTACCTCGGCTACCCTTGATGTAAGCTCAGCCAGTATTCTTTCAATTTCATGCTGCTCCCTCACAAGCAGGGCTTTAATTTCATTATTGGCCTCCACTACTGCCAAAGGCTCAATAAACGCAGTGGCGCCGCTTGAGGACATATCATGGACAAGTCCGGGAACAAGGCTCTTGTATTCAAGCTTTACAGGTATGACATAACGATCGCCCCGCATGGTGACGACCCCATCCTGCATGACCTTTTTATAATCGGCAGAGCGCAGTATGCCGGACAGTTTATCCTTGATACTGTCCTGCTTCTGGCGGATGCTCCGGCGTATGGAGGCCAGCTCGGGGCTGGCACTGTCCGACAGCTCCTCTTCATTCAATATGGCCATGGAAATAGCATCCTCCACCTGTTTGAAGGAGCCTATCTGTCTTCCCAGCTCCAGGGCAATGTTCCCTTCATATTCCTCGGGCACATCCTGGGTAAGGTATTGTTTTATTATGCGGGAGCAGCGCAAGGTGTCCCCCACCTTTAAAAGCTCGCCGATTCCCAGAACGCCTCCGATTTCCACCCGTTTGAGGGAGCCGCGGATGTCATGGATGCCTCCGAAGGGGGGCGCTCCTTTTCGCCATAAATACTTGGCGGAATCGGTGGTCTCCTTAAGCCTGTATGTGACCTCATCTCTATCGGAAAGAGGCTCCAGCGTTTCAATATAGCTTCTTCCAAGGCTGGACGCAGTACGCTCCTCCAGCCGTTTTTTTATTTTATCAAATTCAAGCACCCGTAATGCTCTTTGATCCATGCTTAGCCTAACCTTTCTAATGCTCCCTTTTCTCACCGGATTAAAACGGTTTTACAGGGCTTCCGGGGTTTACAGGGTTGTCAAAAGCGGCAAAAAAAGCCGCAATGATAATTTTATCACATTACGGCTCATTCGCCTATAGTTGAGTTTATGCCTAATTATTCTTTACCCTTTTGCATTACGGCGCTTTTAATGAACCCTCACGAACCTGTTTTTACAGGGTCCGTTGACACTAGTGCCAGGTCGGCAGGCGTGTCATGACACGCATTTCATTGGCGAAATGGACAATAACGGAAGAATCCCCCTGAAACTTCATAAAATTAACCCTAGAAAAGCAAACAGAATCTTACTATTATTTCAATAAGGAGTCTATTGAAAATTCTATTTTGAAAGGGTTACTCATTTATGAAAAAGCTGATAGACGGTGTGTTTAACGAGTATATTGAAAGGTCTGCTGCAAATTATTTGGGAAAGCCATTTAAAATACAATCCATAAAGAAAAACACGGTGGGAGCCATGCATGATGCCGCAATCTTTTTGGGAGAGGACTTGAATGTTTTTGTGAAAGCGGGAACAAATCCTTTTTCCTTCGACCAATTTACCCAGGAAGCCTGGGGGCTAAATTATATAAAAGACAATTCCCAGGTAAGCACTCCAGAAATTATCGCTATTCTAAATATTGACGGAACAGCACTTCTTATCATGGAAGCTGTGGATGTGAAGCAGGTTGAATCAAAAAAAGATTGGGAAACCCTGGGCAGAGGGCTTGCTGCTCTTCACAAGTCAAACTGGAACAAGTGCGGGCTTGAAACACACAGCTATCTGGGCATATTCCGGCAGGATAACGAACCCATGGACACTTGGGAGGAATTCTTCGGTGAAAGAAGGCTGCGGGATTCAATGAAAATGGCCGTGGATGCAGGAAACATGACCTATGAGCAATGCTTGCCTATAGAAAAGCTGATAAACAAACTTCCCGAAATATGCGGGCCGAAGCAGGCATTTTCCCTTCTTCATGGCGATCCATGGCCCGGCAACCTGCTTTATGACGGGAAGCGGATGATCGCAATAGATTGCAGTATTTACTACGGGAACAGGGAGATCGATTTATCCACCGTAGACTTTTTTTATCCCGTACCCGAACATTTTTTCAGCGCTTACGATGAAGTCTATCCCATTGATCCGGGCTATTCCGAAAGAAAGTCCTTATGGCAAATCAATCAATGGCTTGGCCATATTACCCTTTTTGGGGATAAGTACAGGCAAAAGCTGATGGATGCGGTCTCAAAATACCTGTAGCTTGGGTCCCTTGCAGCCTTTATTTCACCGACGAAGATCCATGGTTTGTTTTTACAACATTCAGCTTCCACCATCCGTTACAGTGGCGAAAGCACTCCTTTTATATGGCGGCGATTTTAAGTAGACACTCACAGTAAAAAGGCGCCCTGGTCTTTTAATGTCTCCCGGACACGGTGGAAAGCCAAATCCCCTGGCTTTAATTTGTCAATGACGCTCAAGCCCGCAGCGACGCCTCCTCCGTGGCCAATGGCTCCGGCAATGGGCGAAACCCTTATGGCTCCCTGGGCCACAAAGCTTGTGCTGATACAGCGCCCCACGGTCACTAAATTAGCAACATAACGGTTGACCAGCGCACCCAGAGGTATGCTGTATATCCCCCCGTAGGGCAATTTTAGCTTCTTAAAGTCAAAGCCCTTGGAATAGCCTCCTGCGGGAGGATGAATATCAATGGGATAGCCGCCGTGAGCAATAGCGTCCGGAAAGGTTCTCATGGAAACAAGATCCTGTTCCGTCAATACGGTTAACCCCTCAATCTGCCGGGAGCTTCTCACACCCACCTGGCAGGGGCCGGAATAAATAAGAACCGCCCTTTCAAAACCCGGTATTTTTTCCTTTATAAACTTCTCAAGCTCACGCACCTGTTTTCTGCCTTCAACCTCGGCGTTTGATAAGGCCACGGGATCGGTGGGGTCGGGAAAGGGTATCCGTGAGGTGTTGATGATAACCTCTCCCGGATTATTGGTTTCAAAAAAAAGAACCTCTCCCCGCTTAAAGCTCACCTCTCCCGTTTCATAGGCCCGGGCATAAATCTTTTCAAAGCCGCCGATGGACAGGCGTTCGGACCTGTCCACAATCCCGGTGTCCTCTTTGATTCGGGAAAAGTTTTCAATGTTTTTTTCATCCTTAATAAACTCACGAACCTTTGGAATATCCACGCCGCTCATTTTCATATTCATGGTCATGGGCTGACAGGCGTTATCCTCTTCCCTTCCCTTCTTACAGGGAACTCCCGCCCGAAAGGCCAGCTCCGCGTCGCCTGTGGCATCCACATAAACCTCGGCAGAAAGGGTTAAGAAACCATTTTTAGTAATAACCTCCACTTCCTTTATCCCCTGACTGTCAGTGACGACCTTTCCGAGCATCGCGTGGTAGAGCAATTCTCCCCCGGCCTCCAGAAACATGATTTCCAGCTCATGCTTCATGCCCTCCGCGTCAAAGGGCGTGACGGTGTAGGTATAGCCTGTGGTATCAAAAAGATGCCCGGTGGATTTGCCCTTTTGCTTCATGCGTTCAATGAGCTCCCCGGTGATTCCCTGCACCACCTGGGTTTCTCCCGCGTGAAAGGTCATCATGGGGCCAACGCCTCCGGCTGTCAGCATGCCTCCCAGAAAGCCGTACTGCTCGATAATCAGTGTTCTTACTCCCAGCCTGGCCGCGGCAATTCCCGCGATGGCTCCCGATATTCCGCCGCCCGCAACAATAACATCATACTTCATACTGTCACTCACTTTCTCTTATTTGCATTCGATATTCAGAAACACTGTTTCCGTGTATGCTTTTAAATTTCCGCCGGAAGGTGGACTGGTCGATATAACCCACCCTCTGAACAATGGAGGCTACGGACAAATCTGTTTTTCCAAGCAGCTCACAGGCTTTTTCCATACGGATTTTGGTCAGGTATTCGATATAGGAAACGCCCAGCCTGGAACGAAACAGCGAGCTTAAATAATTTTTAGACAGGCCTGCGTAGCCGGCCACCTCCTCCGCTGTCAAATCGCTCTTATAATAATTGTCCTGAATGTACCGGACAATTTTTAAGAAATCATCCTTGGGATTCTCCGTAAAATAACGAAGCAGCACCAGCCTGACGGATTTTACAAACTGTTCCTCATTGGAGGCGTCTATTTGCATAATATCGCTTTGCAGCCGGTCATCCATGCCCCCCGCCGTCCGGTGCATGGCCTTAAGTATTGTCTGCAAAATGCTGTAGCGCAGATAATTCTTATTGGCATCCGATAATTTTTCCATCGTAATCTGCCGGTTTAGTTTATTCAGAGCCTGTAAGGCTTTTTCCGAATGATAGTGTTCTATTGCATAAAGAAATTCCTCCAATAGATTCTGATCAAGACAAAGTCCTCTCTGTGTCTGCTCGGGAACATCCTCCCAGCAGACAAACCATGAGGAACACGAGCCGCTGGCGACCGTTTGATCCATCATGCTCATAACCTCCATATAAGCATAATTCGCCATGGTAATATTCTGATAAACCTGGCTGAAGCTCAAGCGTATCTCACACCCATCCCATTTTTGTAAAACAGAATACATTTTTTTCGCCATTTCGGTTCGCAGGCCCTTCATTTTGTCCCTGTGGGCCAGTTCAACCAGAAACAAAAGCACCTTGCGGCTCCCAAAAGACACGGTATAATTCAAGGAGCCTGCGACCAGGCTTTCGGCCGCCTTGACAGCCTCTTCATCCGCCTTTTCGGGAAAGAAAAGACCTCCTAAATAATAATATTCCTCGCACAAATCCATTCCGCAGGAGCTCAAAAAGCTCTCTATGGTGGCGATATCAGGCAAAACACCGTGAAATACAAGCATGGCGGTTTGCTTTCTGAAGGCCTGGTGATATTGGATTAAATCCTGACGCATGGTCCGATTTTCTTCCATATTTTTAAAAATTATGGATTTAACATAGCCGAACTCATTTTTCATAGAGAATTCATGGTGGATATGTCCGCTTGCAAAGCTCTCCAGCTGCTGAAGCTGCCTTTCACGGTATTTGCTCAGAATAAAAGCCATAATGGTTGAGAAAAACAAGCCGCAGATAATAATAATATAATTAATCATCTGCCCCTCTTTCACATCGGCATACAAATTCTCAGAGTTATAGAGAACCTCAATGGTTCCTTTTATGGAGCTCATTTCTTGCTTAAGAAGCGTGTACTTATTTTTTTCCTGCTCATCCAGATAATCCTTGGGCGAAATAACGGTTAGTCCTTTTTCGGAATCACCGTAAAAATGGACGGTTTCTCCTCTGGCAAGAGTCAGGTTGATATAGGAAGGATTCGTATCTGTCAGACGCTCCAGCATGTTTCCAAGGGTTTTATAGGAAATGCAGAAATTGACGGACGCCTCATGGGTATTTAATAAGGAATTCTTTGAAACAGGGTAATGCAGGATTAAAAATCCGTCTGCTTCGCCTTTTCTGATGAAGCACTCGCCGTTTTCCCGGGAAGCAATCAAATCCACCGCGCTTTCTGCGCTTTCCTTCGTACAGCCCAGCTCATTTGTAAAGTACCACTCCGTACTGGTCATACCATCGGAAGAATAAATTTTCCCTTCTCCGTAATATATAAAATAATCCGTCGCCATGGTATCAAAAAAGGCGGCGTCATAGAGTATGGCAATGCCATTTTTGGCATATACCGCATCCTTCATCCGATAGGGCTGTAAATTGGCATTTCCGGACAGCCTGATGCTTTTTTCCGAATAGGTAATTTTTAAATAATCCAATTCTTCATTGATTCTTTCCACCTGGGACTCAGCAACCCTTTCGTCCTTATCCTTCAGGCGGTTGAAAATATTACCGGAAACTAAAAAACTGACCAGCAATGTTGGAATCAAAATACAGAAATAACTGAGAAAAAACCGCATGATTATACTTTTTTTCTGCACGCCTGCCCTCCTCCTTGCCGAACCAATAAAAAAGGATCCCTTGAAACCGCAGCAACACCGTATCATGCTTTCTCATTGATTAAAACGGCTCCGCTTCGGGGGCGGGCCGCGGAAGCACACTGTATTCCGGTCACCATGCAAGTCGGCATAAAGGGCAACAATCCTATTGCCCATTATGCCTTTGCATGACGGCTTGATCAATAGGCATCAAGCAAAAAGGGGGCATTTCTGCTTAATCCAGGTTTTCGGCATAACGATCATAGGCCGCCTGTTCAATGGACAGAAGCTCCTTGACACCCATTTTTTCAAGCTCCGCCAGATACGCGCTCCAACCGCTTTCAATGGAGGGAGTACCTGTAATAAATTCTGCTTTGGTTGCGGTTAAATAGGTCCTGATATCCGTGTGCAGGGATTTGCGGGCCTGCTCCTCTTCGTCGGTATAGGCAACATTGGGGAAGGCGTTCACCCGGGTTATACCTGTCCGGTTGAAGGCTTTGTAAAAGGGCGCCACCCATCCGTAAGCGGAAACCAGCTCATCAAACTGGGAGTCCGTGATACTGTCGTAATTGACGGAAGCGCACGCCTCAAACTTCGAGGTGACGAAGTTGAGAACGAAACCGTAATTGATAACGCAAACCTCCGACCGGTAATCCGACCCTGTAAAATCCGCCGGAGTTACAACCACAGGGGCTCTTCCGTTGACCACGCTGTCGGTGACATATTCAAAGGTAAGCCCTTCGTAGCCGTAATGAACCGCACTTCGTCCTTCGTCGGTATAGAAATAATCAATCATGCGCATAATGGCTTCCGGATATTTGGTTTTGCCATTAACCGCAACACGGACGGTTCCGTTGATACCGCTGGAAACCGTAACGGATTGCTTGTCGTTATAGGCGGAAGTCAGTCCCATCACCGAGGACCAGTTGCCGTCTTCCGAAACATCGGTTCCAAGGACAACGGCAGGCTCATTGCCGCCGTAAAAGCCATACCTTCCCTCATTGCCTTTTGCCAGAAATTCGCTTCCCGTTTGTATAAAGGCTTCACTGTCCAGAAGGCCTTCCTTGTAGAGGGTCTGCATGAATTCCAGATAGGCCTTGTAATTTTCGGTCATGTTTCCAAGCACAACCTTGCCGTTTTCATCCACCTGGAGACAATAATCCGTGCTGGCGGAATTAACGCCGAAAGCGTCCAGTAGGGTTCTGTCCGGTACAGCATAGCCTCCCGTCGAGTAGCCGAAGGGAATTTCATCATTTGGGTCACCGTTGCCGTTGGCATCCTGAGCCTTAAAAGCCTTTAAAACATCATAGAGCTCATCAACGGTGGTTGGAACCTCTTTACCCACGTTTTTCAGCCAGGTATTATTTATAAAGGTTAACGCGGAACCGGAAAAGGCTGCCGTGTTGATTTGATTTAATCCGTAAAGGGATCCCGTATCCGTCGTAAACGTAGCCTTGTAGCTGGGGTTGGACTCGAACAGCGCAACAAGGTTGGGCATAAGCTCCAGATATTTGCCCATATCAAGAAAGTAACCGTCCTCACCCCATACCTTGGACTGGTACAGGCTGATGCTGCTGCCGCATAAAATATCCGGAAGGCTGTCGGAGGCGATCATGAGATTCAACTGGGTTTCCCAGTCCGAAGAGGCATAGGAAGTACAGTCCAGCTTTATGCCAAGCCTTTTTTCAAATTCCTTGACCATGACGGTTTGATTCCAGTCGTTGGAAATGCTGTTGGGACCGGACAGGGTAACAGTAATTGTTTCGTCGCAAATGGGATAGCCGGTGGCATTGTAATAGGTCTTTTCGTCTGTTTGTCCCCCCGTTTGACTATTTGAGGCCGAAGGAGATGCGGCAGGCGATGCCGTATTTCCGGAGCAGGCTGCAAGGGGCAGCATGAGCGCCAATGCCAGTACGGCGCCCAGAAGCCTTTTTGGTGTAACCATTTTCATAAGAGTGTCCTCCTTATAATATTTTATCTCAACCGCCTGTTTAAACAAGCGCTAAGAGTCCGGGAAGGCAAGGTGCCATAAGAAGCGTCTTCTGTTCGAAAGGAGCTTTAGCCTTTAACAGAGCCTACCATGACACCCTTTGCGAAATATTTCTGAAGCCAGGGATAAACTGCCATCATGGGAGCGGTAGACACGATAATAACGCCATATTTAATCATATCCGCCGTTTCCGTCCGTTTGATCATGGCGGTTAATTCCTCGGCGCTGAAGGACCCTTCCGTCAGTGCCGATTCCATAAACTTACTCATAAGCAATATTTCACGCAGGAATAGCTGAAGTGGAAATTTCTTCCTGTCACTCAGGTAGATCATGGCTGTAAAGAAGGAATTCCAGTGGCCTACGCCATAATACAAAATCATAACCACAATAATAGGGGCGGAAAGGGGAAGCACAATCCTCAAAAATATTCTGAAATCGTTGCATCCGTCTATTCTAGCGGCCTCATGAAGCTCCCACGGTATGGTAGTTTCAAAAAAGGTTCTCGCAACAATCAGGTTGAAAACCGAAATACCGCTAATGATGACAATAACCCAGCGGGTATTGAAAAGCCCCAGTGATTTTACGTTGAGGTAAGCCGGGATAAGGCCGCCGCTGAAGTACATGGTAAACATAAAAACGGCCATAATAAGGCCTCTTCCCTTCATATCCCGGCGCGACAGAGCATAGGCCGCGGGCAGGGTCAAGAACAGATTGAACAGGGTGCCGAACACCGTATAAAAAATCGTGTTGGCATAGCCCGTCCAAATGTCCGAATACTGCAAAATGTACTGGTAGCCGCTCAAAGACGGATCCACGGGCCACAATAGCATTTCGCCGCTGGCTACGGCTTTTGGGCTGCTGACGGACGCACTTACCGCGTAGAGAAGCGGATACAGCTCAACCGCAAAAAAAATAAAAAGCAATATGCCGTTTACCAGAACAAAGAGCCTGTCGCCCTTTGATAGGTTCTTTCTTTTATGTAATTTCATCATCGCTTCTCCCTCTTCACCAAAGGCCGACTTTTCCGACTTTACGGGATATGGTGTTGGATGCAATTAAAATGACGGAGTTGACAACCGAATTGAAAATTCCCGTGGCCGTGGAGAATTCATAGTCCGACTGCTGCAGCCCCACCTTATAGACATAGGTTGATATGACCTCCGACGCACTGGTGTTGGTGTTATTCTGGATCAGGTAGACCTTTTCATAGCCCACGCTTAGAAGGGAGCCGCACTGCAGAATAAAGAGCACCACAATAGTGGGGATAAGAACGGGAAAATGAATGTAAATAATCTTTTTTATTCTGGAAGCACCGTCCATATCGGCGGCCTCCAAAAGAGACTTGTCTACTCCGGACAACGCAGCGTAATAAATAATGGATCCCCAGCCCACTCCCTGCCAGATACCGCTTAGGACGTAGACCCATTTAAACATTTCCGGAGTTTGCATGAAAAAGATGGGCTCCATGCCTGTAAGCACCAGCAGGCGGTTTATGATACCGGAGGAGGGGCTTAAGAACATGGTAATCATACCGCAGACCACGACGGTAGAAATAAAATGAGGCGCATAGGATATGGTTTGAATGGTTCTTCGCAGATTTTCACTTTTGAGTTCATTGAGCATCAGCGCCAGTATTATAGGAAAGGGGAAACCCAGTATTAAGCTTAATACACTTAAGGTCAGGGTGTTTTTTAAAATAACGGGAAACCAATAGGAGCGAAACAGCCGGGTAAAGTGCTCAAAGCCCGCCCAGTCGCTTCCCCATATACCCTCTCTCATGTTGTAATCCTTAAAGGCTATCAGGATACCATACATGGGTTTGTAAGCAAAAATAAATAAAAAGATTAAGGCCGGCAAAACCATAACATAAAGCTGCCAGTTGCCGAGCACAGAACCGCTTTTCTTTGAGATTGTTTTTTCCATCCACTACTCCTCCAACCCAGATTTCTTACGGACGACATTCTCATCATAGCGATTCACTCAAAAAGAACAATAGGGTCATTTATCAAAGGATTTTAGATAAAAATCATAAATTTAACCACTGTTTACCGGCTCTTTTAGCCCAATTTGCCCTATTTTTTTAATAAAAAAAGGATGATATCTGTATTATCACCCTGGAGAAACCGGTATTTTTACCCGTGGAAAGCAACGCAATAAAGACACTGACCAAGTATGGGCTTATCATAGATGCCAAATCAGGAAGAAAAGAGACCTGGATATGACAGAAAGCTGCGGCAAGATGCCGCAGCTTAAATGGAGTTGGCCTTAAGGGCCTATGTACCCTCTTATCCTTTGTATTTCAAGGGTTTATCTTTGGTTTTGGCAAGAAAAGCCGTTTGCCCTTTAAGGGCAAAGAGAGGCTTCACTCACAAATTAGTTTATTTGAAGTCGGAATTATTTTCAATGGAAAGACCTGGGCATGACTGCCGGAAGCCTCACAAATCGGACTTCTTACGTCCTACACGAGGTGCTATTTTTTCAAAATAATAGTGAATCCACCAGGTAAAAAGAAAATCATAAAAGAGAAAGAGCACCTGGAGCACAATGCCTGCAACTGCAATGCCCCAGCCCTCAGTGAGCTTCTCCGGAAGGAAGGTTTTAGCAAAGCTCCACGCCGGCCACAAAACCACATTGAAGGCCGCCAGCTTGAGAATAATCTCCAGCCACATTTTTCGCAGGGCTTCAATATGGAACTTCAAAAGGGTATAGAGTCCGAAAAAAAGAATAAAGGGTAAAACATTAAGCTTCTCGGGAACCAGCAGAAAGCCCGCCAGACTGGATACCAGATAGCCGCCCCAGCCCCATTTTACTCCGTTCTCCAGTACAATAACCGAGAGAATAAAAGAAGCCAGAACGTAAAAACCGGCTCTGCCTGTGGGAACAAAGGACTCGATAATAAGTACGGCAACCGTTGCCGAAGAGAGAATACCGGTAAGCGTCAATTTCCTTACACGATCTGAAGACGCCTTTTTAGCCTGCAAGGTTATTTCCTCCGTTTAGGGGGTTAAGCCCCTCTCATGCTCATATTAAGCCAGCCGTTTGTTCTTAAGTATCAGCAGCAGCCTATAAGGTCTCCGCCCATGCATTCACAGCAGGAATCGGCACACCAAAGGGTTGCGCACATTTGGCACATATCGTTATTGCGGTTCGTCATGTTCCCCTGATAATAGGAATTTTGACGGTAGCCATTGGTCTGCCGGTTGAGATTATTAAGGGCGTTGCGGTATTCAAAATTAGAGGGCTCTAAGTTGGTAGCTTTTTGAATATTGGTAAAGCCTCTGTCATACCAGCCTCTTCTTATAAAGACCAAACCCTGAAGATAATGCCATGCGGCATTTCGAACCCGCATACTGTCAAGGATGCGCTGGGCTTCGTTTAAATTGCCGTTATTAATATGTGCGCGAACCTGATTTTCCTGTTCGTTCTGGCCGCCGGCATACTGATAGCCGCCGCCATACTGGTTCTGCTGTTGATTCTGCTGCTGTCGCTGCTGCTGATATTGCTGTTGATAGCCACCGCCGGAATTGTAGGACTGCTCCTCCTCTTCCTGGTACTGATAGGAACCGCCTGCATTTTTCATCAGATCATCATAGGCTTCATTTATTTCACGCATTTTTTCACCCGCTAAATCAGAAAGCGGGTTATCGCGGTATTTATCAGGATGATATTTTTTAGCCAGCTCACGGTAGGACTTTTTAATTTCGTCGTAGCTGGCACCTTCTTTAATGCCTAACACTTTATATGGATTTTTCTTCATTGTTATTGGTTCCCCCTTGCAAAACCTTATCTGTTTTCACAATTAACCCGGAATACATTATATTATCAAGGATACCCCTGTTTTTTTCAATCCCCAGCAATGAATAGGCTTTTTCACACTCGCTGAGGGAAAAGGTGAGGTTAAAATTGATTCTCTCCCGGATTGTCAATTTAAATTCCTCCGGAGTTCCATTGCCTTTATCATAAAACTCCTTCAGAATAGGATTATAGCTTCCGCTTTTATAATCCTTTTCCAAATCATCGTAGGCATCCAGGATATAAATCCATCTGCCCATATTATACCCAAGCCAGCCCAGTGTTTTTCGTGCCGCCTCATCTTCAATAAGGACGCACTCAAATATTACTTTCATCAGGTCTCCAAACGGCTCCGCAGCTTCGTCCACCGAGGTGCACCCTGCTTTTTCCAGGCTGTTAAGAACCGCAAGCTTCTCCCCAATTTGCCGGCTTATTTCCGGATGCTTTTTTTCGGCCTTTTTAAAGGCTCTTTTAAGCATTACCATAGCCGCACCGCCGGGCAGGCTTTTGTCGTCATTCCATTTATCCTTTAAATTATAGTACGCAAGAAGGATATTCATGTCTGACGCATATTGAATGAAAGTGTTGGAATTCACAATGAGACGCTTGCTTGTGGGGTGGGCCAGGCACCTTTCCCTTTTTCCCGTTACCGGAACGGTGCTTAAAGCATCCAAAAGCAATGCCAGAAATGTCAAATCGTAATTAAGCACAACTCTGGGAAGCTGGCCGTAGCTTCGGCCAATGGTTTTACAGACGCTGCAATAATAGCCTTTGAAAATATCAAACTCCCGCATCTTGAGCTCCGGCTTGTCTGGCTCAACATATCCGAACATTTAACCCACCTGTGTCAGAAGCGAAAAAGGCTTTATTGAAGCGCTTACTTCTGTTCTTCCTGTTTTTGAGGCTCCTTGCCTGTTTTGTCAAAGCTGACGCCCTGGACATGGATATTGATGGAGGCCACATTCATCCCCGTCATATTTTCCACAGCGTTCTTAACTTTTTCCTGAATTTTCCAGGCTACATCGGGAATGCGGGCACCGTATTCCACAAAAATATACAAATCAATGGTGATGTTTTTTTCGTCTATCTCGACACGAACACCCTTGGTCGAGTTTTTTATGCCCAGTGCCGATGAAATGTTTTCGGCGATGTTGGCACTCATACCGGCAACACCTTCAACTTCCCCGGCAACAGTATGAGCGATAACCGTAATCACTTCGGTGGATATCCGGATCTCTCCGACTTCCTCTTCAACGGCTGGATTTTCCGTTACTTCAGGCATAAGCGCACCTCCACAGCATTCGCATGGTGCTATTATATCATTCCCATATTATTCAATGCAACTTTACGAAACTTCCGAATAAACATTCTATGCGAGTAATTTTCGGCTTCCCAGGTCTCTGAAAGGAATGAACATCTTATGAGCAAGCTTAAAGCACGGCTGCAATATGCCCTTATATACCTCTTTCCCGCTGTAGCCCTTGTCCTTTCCCTGTTTGCCAAAGAAACCTCCCAGGCGGCCCGTCAAGCCCTTTACCTGTGCCTGGATGTTGTAATCCCGTCCCTGTTTCCCTTCTTCGTGCTGTCGGGTCTGGCAGTACCCCTTCTTTCCAGGCTGCCCTGTCCAAGGCTGTTCAAGGCCATTATGCAAAAGGGCTTCGGCCTCCCCTATTATACGCTGGTAACCCTTATGCTTGGCTACTTAAGCGGTTATCCTACCGGTGCAAAGCTTGCCCGTGATATGATGGATGAAGGCCTTTTGGATTCCGTTCAAGCCGGCAGGGTAATAACCTATGCCAACAACTGCAGTCCCCTGTTCGTCATTGGCACAATCGGCGCCGGTTTGTTTCAAAGCATCCGTATCGGCTTTGTCCTTCTGGTGGTTCACTGGATTGCAGGGCTTACGGCGGCCCTGCTTTTAAAACACTTTTTAAAAGAGCCGGCTAAAGAAAAAGCCTATCCTTCCCATATAAACACAAAGCCTGCTTCTTCCGGCCCATCTCTTCCTTTTGCTCCTGCCATTGAAAATGCTTCTTTTCTTTGCATAAAAGTTACCGGCTACATCGTTTTGTTTGCCGTTTTATCGGAGCTTCTAGGCAAGCTGGGCCTGTTTCAGCTATTGGGGAATTGGGTGGGCTGGCTTGCAGCCCAGGGGCAGAACAGCTCGATGTCCGGATTCTTTACCTCCCTCTTTCGGGGAGTGATGGAAATATCCACCGGCGCCAGCGCCGTAAGTCAGGTACAGGATACCTCCCTGACGCTGAAGCTTGCGGGGATATCGTTTCTATGCGGTTTTGCCGGTTTGTCGGTACACACTCAGGTGATGGGCATTATGAGGGGCACAGGCACCAAATACATAACGTTCTTTATCGGAAAGCTTCTCCATGGTATCCTGGCTTTTTGCCTGACACTGCCGGTTATGAACATGTTTCCCTTTGCTCTCCAGACAGCAGGCTCAGCTACCCAGACGGCAGTGGACCTGTCTCCCTTTCGCGCACTGACGGTAACCGTGCTGCTGCTGTCCCTTCTCATTTATATTCCTGACGTAAAAAGGGCAAGCAGCCGCAAAAAAGCTTAAACCCATGCCGTCCTGGCGCAGACCTGTACAGCCTTACCAAAAAGGCTTATTTAAGCTCCTGGCGGTTCAGCTTGATTACGTCCAGGGTATCCTCAAGCATGTCTTCCACCTTGCTCAGGATACCATCAGCATATTCCCGGGTTCCCAGCCGGATTTCCCTGGCATTCTTTTTGGCGTTGGAGAGAATAACCTCGGCCTGCTCATAGGCCTTTTTGGTTATTTCGTTCTCATCCACGAGTGCGGCAATGCGGGCTTCCGCGTTATTAAGGATATTCTCTGCCTCCTGCTGGGCTTCGGAAAGGATGCGGCCCTTGTCCTCCATTACCCGCCTGGCCATTTTTATATCGTCCGGAAGCCTTAAACGAATTTCCTGAACGTATTCTAAAATGGCGTCCCTGTCCACCAGACAGCGCCCTTTTGAAAACGGTACCGTGGTGCCGCTTTCCAGTATATCCTCTATTTGATCCAAAAGCTCCAATAACTCCATTGCGTTCCTCCTGCAGCCTCTTGCATCCTTTATCTTTTGAATTTCTTATAAATGATATCGGCTATTTGCGGCGGAACAAAATCATCAATTTTTCCGCCGTACCGGGCAAGCTCACGAATAATGCTTGAGCTTAAATAGGAATAGTCGATACCCGTCATCATAAAGAGTGTATCTATATCGTTGTCCATGTGCCGGTTTAAAAGCGCCATCTGCATTTCATACTCAAAATCCATAACAGCCCGCAGCCCTTTAATAATAGTGGTTGCGCCTCTTTCCTTCATGAAATCCACAAGAAGTCCGGAGAAACTGGTTATTTCAATATTTTCCTGTTCTCCCACAGCCAGCCTTAAAAGCTCCATGCGTTCTTCCATGGTAAAGCAGTGGGCCTTGTTGACATTGACAGAAACCAGCACAATCAGTTTATCGCATATTTTAGCCGCCCGGTTGATAATATCCAGATGACCATTGGTCACCGGATCAAAGCTGCCGGGGTATACAAATGTCCTCAAGCTATGTCCTCCCGTAAAGTATGTCGTCGGCAATTGATAATCCGTTACGGTCCGGCCGCCGGGCTAAAACGGGCCCAACGCCGAAAAGGGTTAAGCCTGGGGCTCGCGGATATAAAAGGAAAAAACCGTGTCTCCGTATTCCTTCACCCGCGCTCTGGAAATTTGTTCCAATACTTCAGGTGCAGCTTCCTTTTGATGATGCTCAACGGCAATAATTGCTTCTTCCTTCATTATATCAAATTTTGCAAGCATTTGAAGGGTTTTGGAAACAAAATTGCAACAATAAGGCGGATCCATGAAAATTAAATCAAATTTTTTCCCTTCTGATGCAAGAAGCGTTAATGCCCTGTCTACTGAGAGGGTTAAAACACGGGTCTTATCCGCAAATCCCGTTTTCAGGGCATTGTCCTTTATAATGCCCGCGCACAGCCCGCTTTCGTCCGCAAAAACAGCGTTTTCCGCCCCCCGGCTCAAGGCTTCCAGGCCAAGGCTTCCTGAACCCGAAAAAAGATCCAGCACCTGGGCTCCTTCAAAATAGGGCTGCAATATATTAAATACCGATTCCTTAATTCTGTCCTGTGTGGGCCGGGTTCTGTCGGTGGGAGGAGCTGCAATGCGAATTCCCCTGGCACTTCCGCCTATGATGCGGAGAATATGGCCTCCCGTTCCCTGCCTTTGGTCTTTTTTCATCCGATTGTCCTTTCCGGGTTTATGGTATATCCATTGAGGCTTTGGGCCTTTTATTAGCCTAAACGCATTTTAGTTCAATGACAAGGTTTTTATTCTGTCATTGAAAACGCTTTCAAGGCGAAGGGCAAGCCTGCCACACTCCACGGCCTCCTCTCCCTGCCCGCCTGCGGTTTCCAGCATATAGGCCACAGCCCCCTGAACCTCCTTAAGCACGTCCAGATCACGGTAGAGGTTGGCTATTTTAAGCTCCGGAAGGCCGTGCTGCCGGATTCCGAACATATCCCCCGGACCCCGAAGCTCCAAATCCTTTTCCGATAAGACAAAGCCGTCGGTGGATTTTACCAGCACCTCCATCCTCTGCCGGGCTATCTTCCCGTCGCTGCGGTTAAATAAAATGCAGTGTGACTGGTGCTCGCCGCGGCCCACTCTTCCGCGAAGCTGATGAAGCTGAGCCAGGCCGAAGCGCTCGGCATTTTCAACCACCATAACGCAGGCATTGGGCACATTGACACCCACTTCAATAACGGTAGTGGAAACCAGAACATCCAGCTCGCCTTTTGAAAACCGGCTCATAACCGATTCCTTCTCCACGGGCTTCATTTTACCGTGAATAAGGCCTAAGCGAACGCCTCTCAAAAGCCCGTCCGAAAGCTTTTCAAACAACCCTTCGGCCGATTCGGCCTCCACCTCTTCGGAATCCTCCACCAACGGACAAACCACATAGGCCTGCCGCCCCTCCTCAATAAGCTTTTTAACAAAGCCGTAGGCCCGCTCCCTCTTGGCGTCGTCCACCGCATAGGTCTTTATGGGCTTTCTTCCCGGAGGCAGGGCATCGATGACAGACACATCCAGATCGCCGTACAGGACAAGGGAAAGCGTTCGAGGAATGGGTGTGGCCGTCATGACCAGAAGATCCGGGCAGCCGCCCTTATCCGATAAGAGGGCCCGCTGCCTTACACCGAACCGGTGCTGCTCGTCGGTTATGACCAAACCGAGATTTAAAAAGCCTGTACTCTCCTCCAGAAGGGCGTGAGTGCCAATAAGAAGATCCAGAGCGCCAGAGGCGGCCATTTGCCGCATTTCCTCTTTTTCTCGCTTTTTAAGCCCTCCTGTCAAAAGCCCCGTACGAATACCCATGGGCTCGAGAAGAGGTATAATGGAACGGGCATGCTGCTCGGCCAGAATTTCCGTAGGCGCCATAAGCACGCTCTGAAAGCCTGAAAGTGCGGCCTTTACCACTGCCAGCACCGCCACGATGGTTTTTCCCGATCCCACGTCCCCCTGGACCAGGCGGTTCATACGCCGGGAGGACTCCATATCGGCCTCAATTTCTTTAAAAACCTTTTCCTGGGCTTGGGTAAGCTCAAAGGGCAAGGCTTTTCGTAAAGGAGATAAATCCGCCTTTTTAAAGCTTATTCCAGGCTGGGCCTGGTTCATGCGCTTCATGGAGGCAAGTCCCGTCTGCAATACCAAAAGCTCGTCAAACACCAGCCTGCGGCGGGCCTTTTCAAGCTGGGGAGCGCTTTCAGGAAAATGAATGCCGTAAAGCGCTTCTTTAACACCGCACAGGCGAAACCGGCTTTTAAAGCCTGGGAACAAAAACTCCTCCGCTCCCGGCATGGCAGTATTTAAAGCCTCTTTCACAAGCTTACGGGCATGGGCCTGCGAAAGCCCCTTGGTAAGCGGATAAACAGGAAGAAGCTTTCCCTGGGAGGAGCCTGTCCATGGCTCATATTCAGGGTTCTGCATCTCTATTTTGGCCCCCAGTCGCTTTACCTTGCCAAAAAAGCAGTACTCACGGCCTTTTACAACGGTCTTCTTCACGTAGTCATGATTAAACCAGATAAGATTAAGATAGGCGCTGCCGTCTCCCACCACAGCCCGGGTAAGCCTTAAGCCTCCTCTGGGCCGCGATTCGGCCATATCCGCAACAAGAACAGCCCTGACGGAGGCTTCCTCTCCGTCCGTCAGTTGGTCAATGGTTTTTATTTGGGTACGGTCCTCATATTCCCGGGGATAGTAGTCCAGTACGTCCCCCACTCTCATAAGCCCTAATCTGCCAAACTGACGGGCTCTCACATCGCCTACACCCTTAAGGGTTTTTATGGGCTTTAAGAGTTCTTCCTCATTAGTAAAAGCAAAATGCATGTCTGCCTTTCCTCCGTTTCCAGACGCGTTCAACGCGGTTTATCCGTCGCGAACGCGTCTATAAAACGGATTAAACCGTGTTCAGGGAGTAAATATCCGAAAACTCCACATTAATTTTATGGATCCGTTCTTCATCCGTCTGATCCAGAGCCGGAAGAAGGTTTTCCTCTTCCATAACGGCAACAGGCAGTTCCACAGAAAACTCACTGCCTTTATTCAGGCTGCTTGTAACCCAAACCCGTCCGTTGTGCAGCTCCACCAGGGATTTAACAAGAGACAGCCCAATGCCGCTGCCTTCGCATCTTCGGGTTAAAGGCCTGTCCCCCTGAACGAAACGCTCAAATATAATATCCAGCTTGTCCTCAGGTATACCGATACCCGTATCCCGGACGGAAATAACCACAGAGGTTTTTTTATCGCATATGTTGACTTTGATGAAACCATCCTTCTCGGTGTATTTTACCGCATTTGAAAGAAGATTCAGCATAATGCGCTCAATCATATCCGCATCACAGGCCATGTAGATTTCCTCCAGGTCCGTATCGAAAATCAAATTGATTCCTTTGCCTTCAATATACTGGGCTACGGACTGGGTAATACTCTCCACAATGCTGACAATATTGTGATTCTTTTTATACAACTTAAAATAGCCGGAGTCAAGCTTTGTCAAATCAATTAGATTGTTAACCAGCCTTAAGAGGCGAAAGGCATTTTGCTTTATGGATTTTAAGTGCCGGTTGAAGCGATCCAGCACAACAGTCGCCTGAAAGTTGTCATGGGCGGGCGGCTGCAGAAGCTGTACGGTTGAAAGTATGATATTAAGCGGAGTACGGAACTCATGGGATATGTTGGCGAAAAACTCCATTTTTACCGACTCAATATGGACCACCCTTTCGAGCTCCCTGGTTTTTTCTTCCATGGCTTTATCATAACTGATATCCCGTCCCGTCATAATAATGAGAACGCGGTCAAGATCCGTTACAATACGCGCATTCCATGAAATCCAGAGAAACTGGCCGTTTTTATGGGCGCACCGGGTTTCGCACCCCATCACCACACGATCGGTAAACAGCCGTTCCATGGTTCGATTCAAGAATTCTCTATCCTCCCAGTAAACAAAAGGAAGAAAGCATTTTCTCAGAAGCTCCTCATCCCCCCAGCCAAGCACATGCCCCCATTGGGGATTTACTCTTTCAATGCACAGGGTGCTGTCCATAATGGCGATAAGATCGACAGAGGTGTTGAGTATAAGCTCATTTTCCTGCTCGACCTTTTTGCGGATGGTCAGCTCCCGCTTAACCTGCTCGTACAGCATGGCGTTATTAATAAGTACCGCAAGCTGATTGCAGAGGGTCAGAATAAATTCCTGCCTGCTTTCATAAAGGGCATTTTCCGATTTGACCAAAAGTGTGAGCGTTCCCAGAGGGATATCTCCGTTGATTATGGGAAAGCATCCGATATGATGAATGTTCTCCATCTCAAGCGCTTTACGGATTTCACCCTCAGGATAATCCTTTACTGTGCTTAAATGGCGCTGTTTTGTCCGGAAGGCCTTCCAGCACATTCCCCGGTTTATGGGCATATGATCCACGGCAGTAAGAAGCTCAGGCGTAAACCCCAGCGATGAGCGGATATCCAGATGCTGCATCTCGGAATCGTGGAAGTAAATGCAGGCAGCATCCACATTCAGATGTTCTACCAGGCTTTTTTGAGCCGTAAAGAGCAGCTCGTCCAGACCGGCCTGCTCCGATGCTTTTTTAAAAAGCTCATAGAGAATTTCAAGCTCCCGATTGTTGCGGGATAATTCTTCTTCGATTTCCTTCCGAGAGGTAATATCAATGGCCGTAGCGGCCTTGCGTCCAATCGTTCCGTCGGAATTGTCTATCCGAAAGGTTTTCAGCCATATCCACCTCCTTTCTCCTCCTGGCAGGCAGACTTTAAACTCGATATTGTAGTTAATGCCGCCGTGTGCTCCGTCCTCTTTAAGCATCAGAGCGACTCTTTCTCTGTCCTTTTCATCAATGATCTCAAGAAGAATGTACAGATCTCTGTAAAACACCTGGGTATCCAATCCAAAAACCTTTCTAACTGCCGGATTGACATACACCATACTGTCTCCGTCTCGAATCCAAAACACTTCTTCACTGTTGTTGACAAATTCGGTTGACCACTCTTCTGTTGGTAAAAATGATGCCTTGCTGTCAAAGATGCGTCGGTCTTCTTGTAGGATCACACCACTACCTCCCCTGCTGGAATTCCTTTTACCTCGGATTTTCGAACTCCATCTTTAACAATTTTTACCTTTCTTTTTGTGTATAATTTGTGAATAATCTATCAGATCAAAGATATTATAAACCAATGGCTGTATAATGCAATACTTCCATTGTACAGCACAGACTATGTTCTGCATACGTGCAGGGTGTTCGGAATGCCTTTAAATGCAGTCCTGCATTGTTCATTGGCAAAATTTATGTTAACCTGTAAATGGAAATCGCGTTCCAAATATTAGTTTACCGGAGGTAGATTATGAAGTTCAAGGATATGCCCTATGAGCGAATCGATCTGGAAGAGACAAAAAACCGGCTCGTTCCGCTCTTGGAATCCTTTGAGAAGGCTTCCAGCGGCAAAGAGCAATTTGAAATCCATCAGGCATTTACAGAAATATATGCCCATTACCTGACCATGGCGGATCTATCTTATGTACGCTATACCCTCAATACCGAGGACAGCTTCTACCAGGAAGAAAGAGATTATTACGATGAGAACTCTCCCTACTTCCAAAAGCTCATGACCGACTTTTACAAGATTATGATAAAATCCCCCTATCGTGCTGAGCTGGAAGAAATTATGGGCTCCCTTGCCTTCGAAAACGCTGAAATCCAGCTCAAGGCCTTTGACGAGCGTATTATTCCCTTCATGCAGGAAGAGAACAAGCTTTGCACCACCTACAGCAAGCTTATTGCATCGGCTTCCTTTGAATTTGACGGCAAGACCCTTAATCTCCCCATGCTGGGCTTTTACATGGAGCACGAGGACAGAGAAATCCGGCGGGCAGCCTATAAAAAGCGTACGGAATTTTTTGTAGAGCACAGCAGCGAGCTTGACGAAATTTATGATAAGCTGGTGAAGCTCCGTACCCAAATGGCCAAGGCACTGAACCTGGAAAATTATGTTCCCCTTGGTTATCTGCGTATGAAGCGCAATGATTATGATGCTCAGAAAGTGGCTGCCTTCAGAAAGCAGGTCAAGGAGGATCTGGTGCCCCTGTGCAATGCCATCAACGACAAGCGCCGTGAGCATTTGGGTCTTGATAAGCTGAGCTTCATCGACGAACCTCTCTTTTATCCCGAGGGCAATCCCAAGCCCATGGGCACGCCGGAGGAAATATTTGAAAACGGCAAAAAAATGTATTCCGAGCTTTCTCCCGAAACCTCCGAGTTTTTTAAGTTCATGCTGGACAACGAGCTGTTCGACTGCCTGAGTAAAAAGGGCAAGGCCTCCGGCGGTTATCAGATTACGCTTCAGGATTTTAAATCGCCCTTTGTTTTTGCCAATTTCAACGGTACCAGCGGCGATATCGACGTTCTTACCCATGAGTGCGGACACGCCTTTGAGGCCTATGTGACGCGCAATTTCCCCATTCTGGAGCATCTGGATATCGGAATGGAAACAGCTGAAATTCACTCCATGTCCATGGAATTCTTCACCGGCTCCTGGATGCCACTTTTCTTCTATGAAAATAGCGATAAGTACCTCTACATGCACCTGGCAAGCGCACTGCTCTTTTTGCCCTACGGCTGCATGGTGGATGAATTCCAGCATCTGGTTTATGAAAACCCGGACATGACTCCGGATCAAAGAAAGGAAGTCTGGCAAAACCTCGAAAAGGTTTACAAGCCCCATTTAAATTACGAAGACGATCCCTTCTTCGGCAAGGGACGTGCATGGCAGCGCCAATCCCACATTTATGAAGCGCCCTTCTACTATATCGATTACTGCCTGGCTCAATTCTGTGCCCTGCAGTATAAAATAAAATCCGTGGAAAACTTCCCCGAAGCCTGGGACAGCTATCTGAACCTTGTGGGCAAGGGTGCAAAGCTTAAGTTTACAAAGCTTATAGAAGAGGCGGGGCTTAATTCTCCCTTTGAAGAAGGATCGGTAAAGAAGCTGGCCGAAAAGGTGAGCATCCTTCTTAATCAGTACGAGGACAGTATTGTATAAAACAGTGCTATTTTATCTTTTATCGGGATATCCATAGAGTAGGGGTTTTAAAACAGGGAGAAGCCTTGTGAAAAAAGAAATTACTACTTTAAAGGTAGCCGGAACTTATATTGGGACCATTGTGGGCGCAGGCTTTGCGTCCGGACAGGAAATGCTTCAGTTTTTTACCGTATTTGGTATTAAAGGGTATTACGGCCTTCTGGTCGTTACCCTTCTTTTTATTTTTTTCGGCTATATTGTCATGGAGCTGGGACAAAAGTTAAAGGCGCCCTCCCACCTTCCCATCATCCGTTTTACCGGCGGGCGCTATTTGGGAACCTTTGCCGATGCGGTCATTACCTTTTTCCTCTTTGGCGGCCTTACGGCCATGATAGCAGGCTCCGGCGCTCTTTTCAGCCAGGAATTTCACATCCACCCCCTGGCTGGCAACGCTATTATGGCAGTCATAACACTGATAACGGTACTTTCCGGCTTCAGCGGCATGATAAACGCCATCAGCCTTGTGGTTCCTTTTCTCATCCTATCCGCAGCGGGAGTTAGCATCGCCTCTTTCTTTGTTCAGCCAAAGCCCATTCCGCTGGAGGTTATGCCCCCCCATTCCGGTTTTCTTCGCAACTGGCTTTGGTCTGCGGTTATTTACACCTCCTACAATACGGTTACGGCCATAGCCATCCTTGGCCCCCTTGGCGCACAGGTTCAGGATAAAAAAACGCTCCGCAACGGTGCCATTTTAGGTGGACTGGGCCTTGGCATAGGTGCTTTTGCCATACTGGCCGCCATGGAATTCAACCTATCTCAGATATACACCATGGACATTCCCATGATTGCTATCGCACGCCGTATTTCACCCACGGTACGCATTCTGTACGCCATTGTCCTGCTGGCTGAAATTTACACCACTGCCGTGGGAAGCCTTTACGGCTTTTGCGCCAGACTTGCGGAGGGCCGAAATAAGGAACGGATTTTTATTACCTTTACGGCTATCGGCCTGGCCTTCGGGGCCAGCCTCTTCGGCTTTTCCAATCTGGTAAAATACCTGTATCCCGCCGTGGGCTACCTGGGGGTGATTATTCTGGGAAGCCTGGTGTTTAACCGGTATAAGGCCTGAAAACCGGTGTAGTGGGATTTTAAGGAGAATAGGCAGGTTAAATTCCGGATCAAAGTTACAAAAAGTGCTTGACAAGGACGGCCTCTAAGTTCTATGATAATAAAAACCGACAATTACAAATTGAAAATGCGATGACAGGGAAAAGTAAACGCCTAAAAGCTCACAGGGAGAAGCCATCATAGACTGAGAGTGGTTTCGTGAAAAATAATCGTTGAAGTTCTCCCTTGAGCACAAGAGCTGAATTTCCTGACGGAGCAGTAGGCAATTGCGTTTTTAGTCCAACGTTACAAGGACGGGATATCGGAATGAATTCTATTTGTTCCTGTATTTTCAAACGAGAGCATCGGTTTTATATCGGTGAAATTGGGTGGTACCGCGAAGTTTAAGTCTTCGTCCCTTTGTTGGGATGAAGGCTTTTTTGTCGCGTTTTTTTGATTTAAAAATGGAGAAGGAGAGAGTAACATGATTATCGTACTAAAACAGGATGCAGCAGCGGAAAAAGTTGAGCAATTAAAGGATTGGCTTTTAAGCAGGGGCCTTACGGTTTGCCCCATTTACGGCGCAGAAAAAACGGTCTTTGGCCTTGTGGGCGATACCTCCGTCTTAACCCTGGATGAGGTGAGCGTACAGGAGGCTGTTGAGAAGGTTCTGAAGGTACAGGAGCCTTATAAAAAGTCCAATCGAAAATTCCACCCGGAAAACACCATCATTAAGGTGGGTGATGTGAAGGTCGGAGGAAAGGAGCTGGTGGTCATTGCGGGTCCCTGCTCCGTGGAATCGGAAGAGCAAATAACAAAAATCGCTTTTCAGGTTAAAAACTCCGGCGCAGCTATGCTCCGTGGCGGCGCCTTCAAGCCCCGCACCTCCCCTTACGCCTTCCAGGGCCTGCGGGCGGAAGGTCTCCTGCTTCTTAAACGGGCCGGTGAAGCCGCAGGGCTTCCCATTGTTTCCGAAATTACCAACCCAACCTACATCGATTTATTCAGCCAGTATGTGGACTTAATCCAGGTTGGTGCCCGCAATATGCAGAATTTCGAGCTTTTAAAGGAGCTGGGACGGCTCAAGAAGCCCATCCTTTTGAAAAGAGGCTTCTCCAATACCCTGGAGGAGCTGTTAATGGCTTGCGAATACATTATGAGCGAGGGCAACGATCAGGTTATCCTGTGCGAAAGAGGCATCCGGACCCATGAAACAGCCACCCGCAACACCTTGGATTTAAGCGCTGTTCCTGCTCTGAAACGCATGAGCCACCTTCCCGTCATTGTGGATCCCAGCCACGGCACGGGACACGCGTGGATGGTGGAGCCCTTAAGCAAGGCCGCAGTGGCAGCCGGTGCCGACGGCCTTGAAATTGAGGTTCACGACAATCCAGCCCGAGCCCTGTCCGACGGTCCCCAATCCATTACTCCCGGGGAATTCTCTTCCCTTATGCCCAAGCTTAGGGAATATGCCCATCTTGAAAGCAGGCATATCCGCATCCCTCATACGGTGGCTTATGCCGGAACACCGGGTTCCTTTGCCAACGAGGCGGCTGCCAAGCTCTATCCCCAGTCCGCCCTCACCGGTCTTGAGCGCTTTGAGGATGTGTTTGTTGCCGTTTCCAACGGTAAAACCGATGTGGGCGTTGTGCCATATGAAAATTCTCTGGCGGGAAAGGTAACCGAGGTTCAGGAGCTTGTTGAAAAATACGGACTGGACATCGTGGATCGGACAAAGCTCAGCATATCTCAAAATCTGGTTGCTCCCCTTGGCACAGAGATTTCCAGCATCCGCAAAATTTACTCCCACCCAAAGGCTTTGGAGCAGTGCAAAAAGTTCCTGGCAACCCTTCCCGGCTGCCAGCTTATTCCCTACTCCACTACCTCCGCTGCAGCTCAGGCAGTGGCTGCCCTTAACGACAAATGCTCCGCAGCCATTTCAAGTGAGACGGCCGCCACGGTTAACCGCCTGGCCATCCTAAAGGAAGCTATCCAGGATGAGATAGAAAATTATACGGAATTCATTGTGGTCAAGGCTAAAGTATAATTATTCTTTTATTTCCATAAATCACTATAATCAAAAGCTCTGAGGAATCGTACCCCCTCCCTTTAGCCAGATTTACTTACACAAATGGCTACCCGGCAAAAGGCGGAGAAGCATCACAGCTCTCCGCTTTTTGCCGGGTTTCTCCTCTGGAACAGCTGCCAATAAGCAGGAAGACACCCTGTCCTTAGCCTGAGCCAGGATAGCGCCGGATTTTTCCAGGATAGCTTCCAAATCAGTCCGATTTTCGGCTATTTGAAGCTCAAGTGCCTGAACCGTTTCGGTATCGCCTGCTTCAAGGGCGGCATTCTTTTGGTCCTTCAGGGCCTTGAGCTCCTCCCGGACAGGCTGAACCTCCTCCCTGACGGCCTGTGCCTCTTTCTTCTGCTCCTCGGTTAGAGGAATGATTCCCGCTCCTTCCCTGGCTTCTTCCGTAAGGCTCTTAAGCAAGGCGGCCTTTTCCTTTCTGTCCTCGGCAAGAACCTTTATCTCACTTTTTCTTGCTTTCACTGAGGATTTTGTCGAAATTCCCACGGTTGCTGCCATGGCGGGAACCAGCAAAGCGCAGGCTAGCGCTGTTCCTATAAATAGACCTGTCATCCTTTTCATGTTGTTTTCCTCCGATACAAATTTTTACGCAGGTGTTTTTCCTGCCACAGCTTTATTCTAGCGGACCATCTTAGGGAAAATCTTATACAAAATGCGGCAAACTTGCGGCAAACCGACCCGGCGGGTGAAGCGTCTTATTTTTCATGTTATGATTGAAAAAGGGCAAGCTATAGAAGGGTGGACAATAACATGCAAAATATCATCTATGCAGCGGATGACGAACTGAACATACGCAACCTCATAAAGCTGTTTCTGGAAAACGCAGGGTTCCAGGTGGAGGTCTTTGAAAGCGGAGAAGCCCTGCTAAAGCGTTTTGGAGAAAAACCCGCAAATCTTGTCATATTGGATATTATGATGCCGGGCAGGGACGGCTTTGAAATATGCACCGAAATACGTAAAATCAGTACGGCTCCTATTATCATGCTTACCGCCCGTACCGGTGAAACGGATTATATAGCAGGGCTTACCCTGGGAAGTGATGATTATTTCACAAAGCCTTTCAGTCCTATGAGCCTGGTAACACGGGTTAAAGCCATTTTCAGGCGCATGGAAATGGACGGTGTACAAAGGGAGAAAGGCACGCCTCCCCTTTTCCACGATCTAACCGTGGACAGAGCCCTGAAGACCATATTATTTAACGACAAGCCTCTGGATTTTACTCCTACGGAATATGAAATGGTGGCCTTTTTGGTGGAAAACAGTGAGCGTGCCGTAGGCCGTTCAGAGCTTCTCAACAAGGTATGGGGCTATGGCAGCGAGGTAGAAACCCGTGCCACCGACGATGCGGTGAAGCGCATCCGCAAAAAGCTTACCGCCTGCGGCAGTGAAACCCTCATTGAAACGGTATGGGGTTTCGGTTTTAAGCTCAGCATCAAATCCGGTAATTGAAAGGAATGTGGGCTTCATGAAAAAACCGGTTCTCAAGCAC
>JAFADM010000272.1 GCA_023424865.1 Bacillota bacterium
AAGGAAGGCGGCCAGTTTGTGCTTTTGGGAAACGGTGAAAAATATTACGAATATGCTTTAAGAAGGCTTGAAGAACGGAACCCGGGTTCGGTTGCCATTATCCTGGAATTTAACACGGAGAAGGCTCACCATATTTACGCCGCCTGCGACATGTTCCTCATGCCGTCAAAAACCGAGCCCTGCGGCATCGCCCAGCTTATCGCCATGACCTATGGTGCCGTTCCTGTGGTGCATAAAACCGGGGGGCTTGCCGACACGGTGGAGGACTATGGACAGGATCCGGATCGAGGGACAGGCTTTGTTTTTTCAACCTACACAAGTGAGGCCTTTATAAGGGCTATCCGGAGAAGCCTTCGTCTCTATGAAAAGAACAGGGTCGGCTGGGAAGCCCTCATAAAGCGGGCAATGGCCAGGGATTCCTCTTGGAAGGCATCGGCTGCCGAATACCTTAGCCTCTACCGCAAACTAATTAAAAATCAAGGTAAAAGGGAAGAGCTGACGGCACCGCTGAAAATCTCAAAATAAATGCTTTAGTAGACACGTGCAGAAAGCCGATAAAAATGAACGGGGGGATTTGCTTGAGAAAGAAAGAGCGCGCAGCACTCATTTTAAAGGAGTTGGAAAGGCTTTATCCGGAAGCCGCCTGCTCACTTGACTTTAAAAATGCCCTGGAGCTTTTGGTAGCCACCCAGCTGGCAGCCCAGTGCACCGACAAAAGAGTGAACATTGTAACAAAGGATTTGTTTCAGAAATATAAAACCGTCGAGGATTATGCCGGAGCCGATCTGGCAGAGCTTGAAGAGGATATTCGAACCACGGGATTTTTCAGAAATAAGGCGAAAAACATAAAAGCCTGTTGCATTAAGCTCCTCAAGGAGTTTGACGGAGAGGTGCCCGGAACCCTGGAAGAGTTGTTAACACTTCCAGGAGTGGGGCGTAAAACAGCTAATGTGGTACTTTCTTCCGTATTTGGCGTGCCGGGTGTGATTGTGGATACCCACGCCGGGCGTCTGTCCCGTCGAATGGGCTTTACAGAGTCGGAAAACCCGGATATTGTGGAGCGGGATCTCATGAAAATCATACCTAAAGACCAGTGGTCTCAATTTTCACATTATCTTGTCTTTCACGGCCGCGAAATATGCGATGCAAGGAAGCCAAAATGTGATAAATGCAGCATTTTGCCATATTGCGATTATCCTAAAAAAAAGATAAAATAGAATTTAGTAAATAATTGGAGGATTATAATGTTTTCTAAGACGGAGCAGCCGGCCGATACCATGCCGGAAGACGTTATATTTGCTCTAGATATAGGAACGAGATCTATTATTGGACTTGTGGGCGTTCAGGAGCAGGAGCGCTTTATTATTCATGCTGCAGAGATCCTGGAGCATTCCAGCCGCGCCATGCTTGACGGACAAATTCATGATATTGACAAGGTGGCTCAAGGTGCAAGCCGGGTTAAGGAAGCACTTGAAAACCGCCTGGGATACAAGCTCACAAAGGTATCCATCGCGGCGGCAGGCCGTGTCCTCAGAACCTGCCGGGTAAAGGTTGAGCGGGAGCTGGAGGATGGCCGTGAAATAGACCTCCAGATGGTGGGCGCCATTGAAATGGAAGGCGTTCAAAAGGCACAGCAGGAAATAGAAAAACAGCTTCCCGCAAACGACAGCCACAAGTTTTATTGTGTCGGCTACAGCGTCGTCGGATATTATCTTGACGATTATCTTATATCAAGCCTGACAGGCCATCGGGGCCTTAAGGCAGGGGCTGAGGTTTTAGCGACCTTTCTTCCCCAGATGGTGGTAGACAGCCTTTATTCCGTTATGGAACGAACGGGCCTTGAAATCACCCATCTTACCCTGGAACCCATTGCAGCCTTAAACGTTGCTATTCCCAAAGACTTAAGGCTTTTAAACCTGGCTCTGGTGGATATCGGAGCCGGTACCTCGGATATTGCCATAACCAAGGGTGGAACAGTTATTGCCTACGCCATGGCGCCCCTAGCGGGGGATGAGGTGACGGAAATTCTTGCCCAGCATTATCTTGTGGATTTTAATTCGGCTGAAAAAATAAAGCTGGATTTAAGTGCAGGGCTTAGCCCCATCACCTTTACGGATATACTGGACAATATTCTGTCTGTCGAGCCCGAGGAGGTGCAGGCTATCATAGAACCCGTGGTCAATGAGCTTGCGGCTACCATATCGGAGAAAATACTGGAGTACAACGGAGGAAAAGCCCCCAATGCTATTTTTCTTGTGGGGGGAGGAAGCCAGGTTAAAGGACTTCCTGCCGTTTTGTCACAAACCATAGGACTACCCCGGGAGAGGGTCGCCCTGCGCAACCGGAGTATTGCAAAAAATGTGGAGTTTGATTCGGAGCTTCTGAAGGGGCCGGAAAGCATAACCCCTCTGGGCATACTGGTAACTGCGGCCCAAGCAGGCGGACAGGACTTTTTTTATGTTCTTGTCAATGACGCTCGTGTCCGAATGTACAATTCACGAAAAATGACCGTCTCCGACGCTCTTGTGCTGGCAGGCTACAATCCGGAGCAGCTCATCTGCAAATCAGGCAAAAGCCTTAAATACATACAAAACGGAAAAGAACAATTGAAAAGAGGCGGGTTTGGCAAGCCTGCCGAAATCTATGTTAACAATGAAACAGCTGGGCTTAATACCCGGATTATACCTGCCGACAAGATAAGTATTATTCCCGCTGAAAAAGGCGAGGATGCCCAGGTTAGCCTGGAGGATGTGCTTAAGGAATGGGAGCCTGTTTACCTTGAGCTGGGCGGGCAGGTTTTTGCGGTTCCGCCCAGATGCCGTGTTAACGGGCGTGATGGTGAGCCCGGATTAGCTCTGAAGGACGGCGACACCTTGGAAATAGCCTATGACGATACGGTACAAACCGTTTTAAAACGTTATGAGGTTGATGAGCTGCGATATGTTTCCTTTTTAAACGGACAGGAGGCTCACCCCGAGGACAGGCTTTCACCGGGGGATCGGTTGCTTTGTGAAAGCAAGGTGCCTGCCAGAAAATCTGCTGAGGCCATTGTGAATGAATCTACACAAGCCCCGTCAGTCGCCCGGTCAGCCTCGGAAAACTCTGAGATAGCCCAGCAGGCTCTTTTTGAGGGACTTATGGTACAGGTCAACGGCAAAAGTGTTCCTCTCCCATTCAAAGCGACAGGCTATTTATTTGTGGATATATTTAATTTTATTGACTTTGATCTTAAAAATCCAAAGGGCGCGATTATATTAAAACTCAACGGGCGGGAAGCTGGTTATACGGATACCATTAAATCAGGCGATTCGATTGATATTTATTGGAAAGACTAATCGCTTTAGGCCGTCGGAGGGGAAACAAAGCTTGGAGAATCTTGTCGGTAAGAATACCGCAAAAAGTTTGAACCATTACTTAAAATATGAGGGCAAAATCACAAGATTCGGTTGGATTATCTTCCTTGGTCTTATGTTTGAAGATTTTGCCGTCAGGGCCTTTATTACTTCCGTGCGCTTAAGTCCGGTAGTATTCGCCATGCAGTTGCTTTTCTTTGCCCTCTTTTATGCTGCAAGCTTCTATAAGAGCAAGGCTATTGCCAACGAAACTGGGGCTGTTTTATGGAAATACAGTCTGTGCAAATCTCTTGAGATCATTGCAATGGCCTTTTTTATAAGTACGATGCACTTTAACGTGCTTTTCTATTTTGTTGCTCTTTTGCCCATTGCGTTCATAAGCCTTACCCAGGGCTTTAGAAAAGCACTTCCCTATATTCTTTTAAGCTGGGTAGCTCAGACCGGCTCTCAGCTTTTGTTCACCAATTTTATTGAGCCTGTTCCCAGCCGGTGGATCCTATACGATTTCTTTGTGGTTATGCTTCTGGTGACGCTGCAGTACCTGCTTTTCTGCCTGTTTTGCTATATCTGGGGTTCGGTTTACGATGACTACGCCCGCAGTGAGGAAGAAAACAATGTACTCATTGACCGTCTGGGGGATAAGTATGTCCAGCTGGATCATGTGAAAAAGGAAATACAGGCCCATTACGACAAGCTCAGAGAAACCAATGAACAGCTGGAGGAGTCCAATCGCAGGCTTACCTCAAGTCTTGCTGAGTTTTATACCCTGCAGCAGATCTCCCAGGCTATCAGTTCCATATTTGATATGAACGAGCTGTTAAAATTTGTAAATGATGTTATTATAGGCGTTATGGGGGTTTATCATTCCACCATTGCCCTTTGCCATGGATCTCAGAATCACTTGAAGGTTCAGGTAACCAGCATCTTTGAAAAAAGCGAAATGGCCATCATGACGGATTTTATCAACAGTGATGTGCTGAAGCCCTCCATAGACAAGGGCCATTCCATGATAGACAACAATGTATCTCCCGAGGCCTATCCCTTTACCCAGGGCAGGGACATACGCTCCCTTATCTGCGTGCCGCTTCAGGCCAAGGGCAGGGCATTGGGCATCGTACTTATTGAGCATAGCATGAAGGGTGCCTTTGACAGCGATAATGTAAGACTGCTTGAAATTATAGCCCAGCAAATCAGCATTGCCATTGAAAATGCCCGCCTGTACCAGCAGATGCACGATCTTGCCACCAAGGACGGGCTTACCCAGGCCTATAACCGTCAGTACTTCCAGGACAAGCTTTTGGAGGAGCATCAGAAGGCCAGTGAAGAAGGCTATGACTTGAGCCTTATTCTTTTTGATATTGATCACTTTAAGCATTTTAACGATAATTACGGCCATCTGTTCGGGGATTTGGTGCTGAAAAGTATTACCTCCCTTGTCATGAAAGCTCTTCGCAAGCAGGACATTTTTGCCCGCTACGGAGGGGAAGAATTTGTTGTGCTTCTGCCTCGTACAACACTGGAGCAGGCTGCGGAAAAGGCGGAGGATATTCGATCCGGCATTGCTTCGGTCATGGTTTCCGATAGAATTGTCAATACCTCTGTAACCGTCAGCATTGGAGTTGCTTCCTTCCCGAAAACCTCCCTGTCGCCCCAGGAGCTTATCAGAGGGGCGGACGGTGCCTTATACGAGTCCAAGGATGCGGGCAGAAACTGCCTGCGACTGGCCAAGAGCAGATAGGGTTCTGTCAATCCTGAGCAGGCTGAGCCTGTTTTAAGCTTCCCGTATTGCCGGCCCGAACGGAAAGGGCCATGGTATCAAAAATAGCGCGCACCTCTTCATTAAAGCCCTCGTTATTAACATAAAGGCTGATGCGGTACATGTAAGGCGCATCGTCAAAAAAGGCTTCCAGGGCATGGATCGTGTTTCCGTCCTGATTTGGGAAGGTGTATTCCCATTGCGTGTAGGAAAGCTCCTTGTTTTTCATTTCCTTTGAGCTGAAGGTAAGATACTCAATACGTGAGGAGGCCTTGGAGGTATCTAAAAAATCCTGAAGACTGGTTGAAAGTTGCCAGATCTGGATAAGGCCATAGGCTCCATGCTTCTCGAGGCTAAAATCCACACTCCGGGTAATATCTGAGCTTAAATAGGCAGGCCTGCCCAGGGTAACCACCTGGGGATAGGTGAACACAATTTCACGGCTGTCCGGCCTTTGAAGGACAAGCTCCTTATCGGTTTGTCCTGAAACGCTTACAACCTTATCCTCTGTAAAATGGTAAAGGTCCCCCAGCTCAAAATCATGAGGAATGGCAATAATAAGCCTATCTCCCAGAAGCAGGCTGAAATTGGGGCGCAGGGAAGAGAGGCATAAAATAAAACCCCCCACGATAAGCACAGCAAATAGAAGCGCGCTTTTCAGACGGAGGGCCGGTGTAAACCGTTTTTTGATATTCCTTTTTATAAGAAACAAATTGGCCACGGCATAATCCTTTGTGTCCTTTAATAACTACACAATAATCTTATGCCTTAAAGGAGGACTCCAATGCCTGGAATCCACTTTTTTATGTGATTTATACCACGGATGAGCCGTGCTGGCGGATAATGGATTTTACCTGCTGCTCTTCATCGGTAGTAAGAACCTTTTCGAGGTTAAGAATAAGAATCAGCTTGTCCTCCATTTTTCCAACACCGGAAAGGAAGCGCCTGTCGAAGCTGCTGATGGAGGGCGGCGTGGGGACAATATCCTCATCCTGAAGATTAACAATTTCCGTAACACTGTCCACCGTAAAGCCAAGGAGCAGCTCCTCCAGATTGACAATAATAACTTTGGTGTTATCGTCGTTTTCCTTCTCAGGCATTCCGAAACGCTTTCTTAAATTGAATACGGTGATAACCTTGCCTCTTAAATTAATCAGTCCTTCAATAAATGGAGGCGTATTTGGAACCTTGAAAATTTCCTGAGGTTTTAATATTTGATTAATCTGAGCGATACTGATGCCGAAGGTTTCTTCAGCAATATTAAATTTGACAAACTTTTGCACGGCCATTTTTAATACCCTCCAAACTGATTTACCGGTTAATGCGGGGCCCAGCCGTTGTAAAGGCGGCGGCCTCGGATTATACTATATTTACCCCCGGAGCGCCACGTATAACACGTATTCCAAACAATAATCCGTTTATGAAGCCTACCGGTAAAATTTAAACCGTGTGCATGGAAAAATTCATAGCGTTTAAAAAAAATCGCAGATTTCATGCACAAAAATGACAAGCTGTTCCATGCCCGATGCATGAAATCATGAAATCCCGAGAGTTAAAAAAGTTTTTGGGAATGAAACAGCTAATGTTGGTTTTCAGTTATTTCAGCTTCTGTAGGAGCCGTTGATTTTAACATAATCCAGGGACAAGTCGCAGGTATAAACCGTATCATTTACGGTACCGGCCTTTAAATCCAGCGTAACGGTCACTTCTTTGCCTTTTAATATCCTAAGGGCTTCCGCTTCGTCAAAAGGCAGGGCGGTGCCGTTTTGGCATACCAGGAGGTTTCCAAGATAAATGTCTACGCTATCCGGATTAAAATCGGCGCCCGAATACCCTGCAGCCGTAAAAATCCGGCCCCAGTTGGCATCTTCTCCGAAGAAGGCTGTCTTTACAAGGGGGGATTTGGCAATGGCATTAAGTATTAAATGGGCTGTAGCCTTGTCGGGTGCATGCTCCACATGGAGCTCCAGAAGCTTGGTCGCTCCTTCGCCGTCGGCTGCCAGCATTTTGGACAGTGTAAGGCATACCTTGGTAAGCGCCTCTAAAAAGGCCTTATAGTCATCACTGGCCTCAAAGGCTATTTCTTCATTTTGGGCAAGGCCATTAGCTAAAAGTACAACCTTATCGCAAACGCTGGTATCGCCGTCCACAGAAATACGGTTGTAGGTTGAATCGGCAGCGGTTGACAGCGCTTTTTTCAAAAGCCCGGGAGCAATTTTGGCGTCGGTGGTTATAACGGAAATCATGGTGGCCATATTGGGGTGAATCATGCCGGAGCCTTTGGCCATGCCCCCGATTGTGACGGTTTTGCCTGAAAGCACCACTGTTTCACAAGCTTCCTTGGGATGGGTATCGGTGGTCATAATGGCCCGGGCTGCGTCAGCGCCGCCTTCAGAGGAGCGGGTGAGCCAGGCTTCCTCAAGCCCCTTTTTTATTTTGTCCATGTCCAGACGAAAGCCAATAACACCTGTAGAGCCCAGCAGAACATCCTCCGGGGCACAGTTTATAATTTCGGATGCGATTTGGGCCATACGACGGGCGTCTTCGTCGCCCTGGGGGCCGACGCAGGCGTTGGCACAGCCGCTGTTGACAACCACTGCTCTGGCCTTGCCGGTCTTAACCCTTTCCATGGACCACTTGAGAGAATGCCCCTTTACCTTGTTGGTAGTAAAAATTCCTGCACACGCAGCAGGAACCTCGGAGATGACAAAGGCCAGGTCGCGGTTTCCGTTTTTCTTAAGTCCGCAGGCCACACCAGAGGCTTTATACCCTAACGGTGCTGTCACGCCTGATTTCTTCATATGCTTATCCTCCATTGCTGCATAATGTGAAACGGTTTTATGCCGTAAAGTAATTGATACGAGGGTTTAGCCGTTTGAACGGCAGCTATTCCAATTATAGCGCAAGCACAATGGGTAGGCAAGAAAGAAGAGCCCGGCACTTGAAGGCACTTGAAGGCACTTGAAAAGGGTCAGCCCTTGACACTGCCCATGACAAGACCGGTAGTAAAATATTTCTGAAGAAAAGGATAGATAATCAGTACCGGCAGAGTAGCAATAAAAAGCTGGGCGGTCTTTGCGGTCCGGTTATTGACATATTGCAGTATGCTGGAGACGCTGGGGTTGTTGGCCATGCTTTTAAAAAAGGATTCGGGATTGATAATGACCGTTTGCAAATAGCTTTGAAGAGGATAGTTCCGGGGCTTGTTCATAAGAATCAGGCCGTCAAACCAGGAATTCCAGTGGCTTACGATGCTGAACAGCCCTACTGTGGCCAAGGAAGGCTTTGATAGGGGAACAACGATTTTCCAGAGCGTCTTCCAGTGTCCGGCGCCGTCGATAAAGGCAGCCTCCTCGATTTCCCTGGGCAGCCCCCTGAAAAAGTTTAACATTACAATCATGCTGAAAACAGGCAATGCGCCGGGGAGAATAAGGGCCCAAATCGTGTTCATGATTCCGGTATACTTAATGGTCATGTACCATGGAATAAGCCCGCCGCTAAACAGGATGGTAAAAATAAAGAACCAGGCGTAGACCCCCCGGTGCCTGAACATGCTTTTTTCCTTGGAGAGGGGATAGGCGGTGAGAATAATAAGGAGCATATTAACGGCGCCGCCCAGGAGCACCCTTTGCAGGGCTATGAAAAAGGAGCGGATAAAAGCCTCTGATTTCATAACATAAAGATAGGCGCTCAGTGTAAATTCCACAGGCACAAAGTTCACTTTGCCTGCCGCAGCGGCAGATCCGCTGCTGAGTGAAACGGCGAATAAATTAACAAAGGGAAGAAAGCAGACCAGAGAAACGATACCCAGAATGAGACAGTTAAAAATCATAAAGCATTTTCTTGAAAAAGAGCTCTTCACATGCATGGCTATATTCCTTTCCGTGTCAGAATACCCGGTAATTGGCAAATTTGTCGGCAAGCAAATAGGATAGGGATACAAAGAGAAAAGAGACAATGGATTTAAACAATCCTACCGCTGCGGCCGGACCGTACTGGGCTTGTTCAATGCCAAGCCTGTAAACAAAAGTGTCGATGATGTCGCCCGTTTCATAAACTTGAGGGCTGTACAGGTTGAAGACCTGATCAAATCCCGCGTTCAGTATGTTTCCCATGCTCAGAACCGTCATGAGTATAATGATGGGGACGATTCCCGGCAGCGTAATGTGGCGTGTCTGCTTCCAGCGGTTTGCGCCGTCCATGACGGCAGATTCATATAAGGCGGGATCAATATTGGTCAGGGCGGCCAGATACACGACGGTTCCGAAGCCAAAGCCCTTCCAGATCTCCGTTATAACCATGGTAAGAGGGAACCAGAATCTATCGCCTAGAAAAAAGATGGGCTCAACGCCGAAAACAGCAAGAAGACGGTTAACCATCCCGTCTGTTGGGGACAGAACATCCATCAGTATGCCCCCAAGAATAATCCAGGATAAAAAATTGGGCAGGTAGATGAGGGTCTGTATAAGGCGTTTAAAGGAAGTAATTTTAATTTCGTTAAGAAGAAGGGCAAAGGTCACCGGTACGGCGATCAGGCCGATTATTTTTAAAAAAGCAATATAAATGGTATTCCAGAGCACCTGGAAAGAGCCGGGCAGATCCACGATAAAACGGAAATTGTCGAGGCCCGCCCAGGCGGAGCCGAAAAAGCCCTTCACAGGCTCAAATTTCTGAAAGGCCATAACAATGCCCAGCATGGGGCCGTAGTGATAAACCAGTACCAGGATAGCGGCAGGGAGAAGCATAAGATGCAGGGGGAGCTGCCGCGAAATTTTCAATTTTTGCATAGCAATCGTCCTTTTTATCAAGAATAGGGCAAACGGAAGGAGAGGGAGGAAGGAGCGCTTGCCCCACGCTTCTCCCTCTCCTTGGCCATAAAATGATTCTTGTATGTGATTATTTGTGATAGGGGGGTTATTTGTAGACGCTGTTTATCTCTGCCGTAACCTCGTCACCGCCTAGCTTTTTCCAGTCTGCTACAAATTGATCGAAGGTATCAATGGGATCCCCCATGATAATTTTTGTAAAGGCGTCAAGCTCAAGCTTATCCAGAGTGGCTTTCTTTTCGGAATAGAGATCGGGGACCGGACCCCGGAGCTGGGTAAGAAGAATCCTGTCTTCATCCACGAAGGTCTTTAAGGTAGCGAGGGATTTTTTATGGAAGTAAGAGCCGTAACCCTCGGGATTTTTATCCTTCTCCCAGGTTATGACAATATCGTACTGGATTTTCTGGGAGATGCTTAATTTGGAGGTGTCGCCGGTTTTAAGAGCCTCCTCCAGATTGGCGCCCATAAGATAGTCGGCGCGGGAATCGTTGAAAAAGACGGGGGCGTTCTGCCAGTCCAGATTGTTGGTTTTAGACGGATCCAGGGTAGCCTCGAAATCCAGGTAGAAGTTGGCCAGCTTTATGATTGCTTCCGGATTTTTGCAGTTTTTATTAACCACAAAGTACTGGGACACCGGCCAGGTCGCCTGTCCTTTAACGGGCTGGTCATCGGAGGAGGGCAGCGCATAGGACTTCCAGACCGCATTGCCGTCGTTCCTTATGGCGTCCGTAAAGGGGAAATAGCTGTTCCAGCAGGCGCCGAACTCGATACCCACCTTGCCGCTTAAAAGATCCTCGTTGACCTTGTTGGTATCCTTGATTCCGAATTCCTTGCTGAAGACGCCTTCCTTATAGAGAT
>JAFADM010000386.1 GCA_023424865.1 Bacillota bacterium
TCTTATGCCTTGCATGCTGGGAAACGGCCCTGGCAAGAAAATAAAACCCTCTCACATGAAGCCAGTGGGCAAATCTGTGAGAGATAATGGCCTTAAAGCCCGCATACTGCAGAACCACCTGCCACGCGCTTCTGGCGGCAGGATCCCTCTCGGCTATGGATTTGGCGTCTTCATACCAATCAAACATCTTTTCACCCGCCAATGGATTAGCTCGAATATTCACATTATAAGTTATAACCTATCAACCTACAAGAAGAACATCGCGTCTGTCAAAATTCTTTTTACGAACGGATTTAGATATAAACGAAGGGAAAATGCCCTAAAGTGTGTTTGAATTATTATATGATTTCGAATGGAAAGGGTTACATTAAGACCACTGTTATTCAAAAAACCCTGCGATTTATCTTTACTTAATACGGCACTTTATCCGTTATAAAGGCCAAGTATGGCAGCTCCTGCGGCAGTGGCGTATTCCGCGGTTTCAGGAATATGAAACTTGACATTGAAAAGCTCCGACAGCTTTCCGAAAACCACTCCGATTTGCGGAACATTGGTAAGGTTTCCGGTTAGCACCACATCCGGTATCTTTTCCGTTCTGGACGCGAAAACCGAAAGCATCCCAATGGTTTGGAACACCAGGTTGATTATGCCCAGGGCCATATCCGCGGGAGTAGCCATATCACTTAACTTTCCAAAATTGGAAGCCGTAGTGTCAGGAGGCATCCCTACAAGCTCGCCGGCAGTCATATCGCCGATGGACAGATCCACATGATTGAGCTCGCCGCTTTTTGCAAGCTCCACAATATCGTCAAAATTGCGTATATTAAGCATGCGGTTGGATAAACCCAGCAGGGTTCCTCCCCCTACGCCTGTTCCGCCCAAATGGGTTACCTTTTCTCCGTTGGCCACCACAAAAGCCGTTCCTGTACCCATACTTACGATAATGGCCCTGTCAAGTCCGGTTAGCCACAGGCCCCCGTTTCCGATGGATTGAAACTCGTTTACCTTGGTGGTTGGTATATTCAATATGCTTTTTTCAATAAAAGCGGCGCCTACCCCCGTCACCATAAGACGCTCCACCTGGGAGAGCTCCAGGGCATTATCGGATAAAAACCGGCCCAGGGCGCCATACAGGGACGCAATAGGGTCTGTGGCCTTTACCAGAATCGGACTGAACAGCTTCCCGCCATCCAGTCCGATGATTTTAGTTGTACTTCCGCCAATGTCAATGCCTACTATTTTTCCCAAGGGTCTTTTCTCCTCTTTTGGTTAAACTGTGTATGCCCCGTAAAGCCTATGCTTAAACGCGGCGCTTAACGACACGGCTTAAGGAAAGCACCACGGGAACCGTAAGAAGGACGGCCAAAACGACCTCCGCCGTTACATTGATAAGGGTTCCGCCGAACAAGACCGCAAGCGGCGCTTTACCGCCTTCCCCCAGAGCCTCGATATATCTTTGTGCGTATAAAATGTAAATCATCCCGAGAACGCCCACCGTATTGGTTATGGTTCCAAGAACCGCACCAATGCCGATAGCCACGCCACGGCGTTTTTCTTTAAAAACCTTTGCCGCCAAACGGTACGTATAATAGGCCACCACTCCGATTAAAATACGCGGTAAAACGGATACCAGCGGATTCAAAAAGGCAAAGGCAATGGGCAAAGGCGAAACCGATGCGGTGTATAGGCTCATAAGGCCAAACACAAGTCCCACAAGGGCACCAACCACCGGGCCTTCCAAAATGGCACCGATAATTACGGGCAGATGCATGGTGGTAATCTGAATCTGCAGAAAGGGAACATAGATGAAACCGATTTGGGGCATAAAGTTTAATACGATGGACAGCGCAGACAATACGCCTGCAATAGCGATGCGTCTCACATTAACGCGAGATCCTGAAATGGTATTATTCATTTTGTTTTCCTCCGTTCTTACTCCCTTATTAGGATATAAGTCGAAAATGATTGGGTTACGTTCTGACTTAAATGTCGGGATTAGTTTTCGTCCGGCTTTAAAAATAAATACCGGCAACGCTATTTTAGCACAGGGCGGATTGGGTTGCAAGTGAACACATTTAGTACCTAAATTGAGAATATGAAAGACAGGGCGCTAGGAGCAGGTTTATTATGGGGTTGTTTTCATGTTGACTTTACCTTGCCCCTGTAATATCCTTGATAAGGCAAAAGACAGATGTATAAAGGCTCAAAAGCACTTCGAAAGGACGGATGCTTCATGAATATATGGCATGATATCGATCCGGCTCACATCCGGCCGGATGAATTCATGGCGGTAATTGAAATACCCGCCGGGAGCAAGAAAAAGTATGAAATGGACAAGCGCACCGGTATTTTAAAACTGGATCGTATTCTTTATACTTCCACCCATTATCCGGCGAATTATGGTTTTATTCCCAGAACCTATGCCGATGATCAGGATCCTCTGGACGTATTGGTCTTATGCTCTGAGGCACTGGATCCTATGATTATGGTTATGTGCTACCCCATTGGCGTGGTGCGCATGGTGGATTGCGATGAATATGACGATAAAATTATTGCTATCCCCCTTAAGGATCCCACCTGGAATTTCTACAAAGCCATTACCCAGCTGCCCCCCCACATTTCCAATGAAATTACTCATTTTTTTGAAGTTTACAAGGGTCTTGAAAACAAAATTACAGCCGCAACCGAAATCCTGGGTCCGGAAGAGGCCAAGTGCATCATTACCGAATCCATGGTGATGTATGATAAGCACTTTTGCGGAAAACTGAGATAGCCACAGAGCTTCCCGTTTTCCGCTCCGGCATGAAAGCTTGGGTGCACTGAAAACGGGAAGCCGATTCCACTGTTCCGGTGATGACACCTTAGATTATGGGCGCTTACCCGGGCTTTAGGATGACTGGCCTGGCTGGCTTCTTAAGCCCATCGGGGGAATTTAAAGTCCATGCTGTCTTTGTTAAGGAGAAGTTCCCAGGCCATAGTGTTACTCATCTATTCCCAGCATTTTTATAAGGTAAATGGCATTGGAGGTGGTGCAGCGGCCCCGGTGCAGCTTATAATCAAAATGAATGGTGTTATCCTTATAGGTCTCCACAAAATGGTAGTTCTCAAAATGCAGCGGGTTTTCCTTTTCCAGATCGCAGAGCTCATAATCATGGGTGGAAATCAAACCTGTAATCCAGGGCCTTACAAGGCTTTTAAGCACACGTCTTGCCCCTTCAATCCTGTCTTTTGAATTGGTTCCTTTAAAGATTTCATCAATAAGAAAAAGCATAGGCTCCCGAACCCTTGCCCGTTCCGCAATTTTTTTAATTCTAAGAAGCTCCGCATAAAAGGTGGATATGCCCGCACCCAGATCGTCGGTATTCCGCATGGAGGTATATAGGCTCATGCGTGAGAGCGTTAAGCTTTCTGCGGGAACAGGCGCGCCGCTGTATGCCAGAACAAGACTTATGCCAATAGTTCGCAGTAGTGTGGTTTTGCCCGACATATTGGATCCGGTTATAATGGCAATGCCGTTTTTTACGGAAACATTATTTACAGCTCTTTTATCCGCTGGAATAAAGATATGCCCCAGCCCTTGGGCCGTAAAAACAGGGCCTTTCTCGGCAAATTTAGCATAGCTTACGGCAGGATTTATTTCCGCCACCACGGACAAGCTGGACAAAGCCTCCATTTCGCCCAGCGCTTCAAGCCACGCCCTCACTTTGACTCCGTTCTCCCTTTTCCATCGGTTCAGAGCTCTCAGACAATGCAAATCCCACAGAAACACGGCATTTAGCAGGAAATACAAAAGCGGCCCGTATTTCATATCAATGCAATCGGCCAGAACAGACAGCTGTTTGAGCCCTCTTGCCGCGCTGTATTCCCCGCCTGTAAAAAAGGCTTTCAGCCGGTTTAGCTCCTCTTCTCCAAAGTTCTCCCCGCTGATGCGCCGGATAATGTCACTATAGGTTTCCATCTGGTTTTTATAGCCGTAGAGGTTTTTTAACCGGCTTGACGATGATCCATAAGTCAACCCAAAGAGCAGAAATTGGATAATGATTAGGCTCAGCAGAAAATAATAAAAGAAGGGATGCACCACTATTCCCAAAATAGCGTAAAGAAGGGTGCAAAGGGGCATGCCAAAGAGCAAAAGGCCGTGAACATACCAGGGATCCTTTTGCGAATGCCCTTCAGCCAGAAAAGACAGCAGCGGCTCGGGATTGCTTTTAGGCCCTTTCATCAGGCGGGCCTCCACCTGAAGCTGCTGCCTGAAATCCGTAAGGCCCGAAAGGGCGCTTACAGCCTTTTGCCTTCCCAGAATGGCCTGGTCACTCTCCGGTGGGTCCATTAAGAGCTCAGCCAGTCTTTTTCGTCCCATATAGGTTCCTGCACAATTAATAAGCTGAAACAGAGACTTTTTTCCAAATAAATTAATGTCCGCAGCATACGGATGTTCCGGATCCAGCCATTCCTCACCTGAATCCTGAAACCTATGCCATTTTCCTGTTATTCGATCCAGATACTCCCCATTAATGGCTTCCAAATGCTCAAGGCGGATAAGTTTTTTCTTAATGGCCTCATGTCTGGATACCAAAAAAGCAAAAAGCGCTATGAGAGGTAAAAAGGTAAAAAGCGCAGGCATGCTGAGCTTCTTATACAAAAGAAAAACCGGCAAGCTAACTGCCACTGTAAACGCAAGAAGCCTGAGGCGGCTGAGCTTTTGACTTGCCGTTTTGCCCTCGGCTATTTCGGTCTTGTATTTCCCAATTCGCTCTTCAAATTTATTTAAAATTTCCATATTCAATCCTTTCCACAGACAAAAGCAGGAATCAAAAAGTATTTAAAACGTAGATAAAAACACTGACCGGAATTATTCTATCACAAATTTCAAAAATATGCTTACTAAGTAATTAAATAGGTTAATTTCTGTTTGCTTAAAAATCGGGAGCCTTGTAAAAAAGGGGGTTACAGGTTATAATTCACGTAGCATAAACACTTATACGCATAGTATAAATCCTTTTACTAACGCATAAAAGTGAAATGAAAGGCGAGGAAATGGAAAAGAAAAAAATATTCGATAAAAAATTTGTTCTTAAATTATCCGCATTGGGCCTTGTGGGTGTTATTGCTCTCATTGTGCTTGTGAAATTCGCTCCTCAGATTATTGAACTGGCTAAAAACCCCCAGGCCTTTGCTGATTATCTTAACAGCTTTGGTTATATGGGCGTTGTTATTTTTATATTGTGTGAAGTTTTGCAGGTTATTATAGCGCTTATACCGGGGGATTTATTCCATATCTCCGCAGGTTTCATTTATGGCATGCCCGCAGGTTTTTTACTGGCTTATTTCGGAGAATTGTTGGGCGCCCTGTGTGCCTTTGGCCTTGCCAAATATTTTGGTGCCGATATTGTTAAAAGATTTGTAAGCGAGAAGCAAATTGAAAAAACAAGTCAGCTCATCAACTCTGCCAAGGGTACCTTCGGTATTCTTGTGCTTTGTCTTATTCCCGGCCTTCCCAAGGACATTCTCATCTACGTGGCCGGCATTACACCTGTAAAACCCCTGCGCTTTTTAACCATCTTTCTTTTGTGCCGCATACCCGACATTTATATTAAGGCCAGCGGCGGGTCTGTCCTGTACGATCAGAATTACACAGGACTCATTATTGTACTGGTAGCGTTGGTGGTATTATTGGGTCTCGGCTTTATCCTGAAAAAGAAATTTATAAAGGACAAGGAATAGGTTGTCTAATTCGTAACATTTTTCCTGCCGCCTCAATAAACTATTGTGAGGTGGTATGAATGCAGTGCGATTTTATCCGGAAGCAAACACTAAATGATAAACTGTACTATAACAGGGTTCTTATGGTGGATATCCGTATTGAATATCCATCGATATCAGGGTACGAGGGAAATACGGGGCGCTTTAACCTGTATTACAGGCAAAAGGCGCGTAAAAACTACCGCTATGCGTCAACAAAGCTCTATCAGGATGCTGTAAAGCAGTACAAATTCGCACAGAGTCAAGGCTATCCCTTTAATGCCTATGAATTTGTGGAGGTATTTGAAGCCACCTATTGCAAAAATTCACTGGTAAGCCTCTATTACGACATATATGAATTTACCGGGGGTGCTCACGGCAATACAACCCGCAAAGGCAATACCTGGGATATGCGAAAAGGCGAGATGCTTTCCATGGGCGATTTGTTCGCAAGAAATTACGACTACAAATCGGTTATTTTAAAGCATGTGGAGGCCGAAGCACGGAGGCGCCAGATTACAGGGATGGCTACCTATTTTGAAAATATGGAGGAGAATATCCGCAAATATTTCGATGAGGCCAATTTTTATTTAACCGAGGAGGGCCTTGCAGTCTTTTATCCCTTATACAGCATTTCCCCCTACGCTGACGGGATACAGGTTTTCATTATTCCCTACCTCTTTTTTGGAGAAAATATCAAGTATGATTTGGGCAGAAGATCTTAATTCTCCCCTCCCCCATTTTCTGTTCATCTCCGGCGGCGCGAAATCCTTCGCGCCGCTTTTCATTGGTAGTCCTTTGCGTAAGCAAATCTGACTAAAGGGAGGGGCGATTTCCCCAAGCTTTTGAATATAAAGCCTTCTATGGATTCAAAACGCTTCCTTTCGCTTTTCAGGCTAAAAGCAAAAGACTTAATCCCATAACAATCATCCCTGCGATAAGCCCGAAGATGGAAAGATGGTGTTCCCCATATTCCTGGGCACTGGGCAGAAGCTCATCCAGAGAGATAAACACCATGATACCGGCAATAACGGCGTAAATCGTTCCAAAGACCACATCATTAATAAAAGGAGCCAGCACAAGAAAGGCCACAATGGCGCCAACAGGCTCCGCAAGCCCTGAAAGCAGCGAGGTTAAAAAGGCTTTTTTCTTGCTTCCGGTGGAACAGTATACAGGAAGCGCCACAGATATACCTTCGGGAATATTGTGGATGGCTACCGCAACAGCTATGGCCAAGCCCATGGAGACATCGTTAATGCCGGAAACAAAGGTGGCCAGGCCTTCAGGGAAATTGTGAATGGTAATGACAAGGGCAGCCATCCTTCCAGTTTTGGCCATCTTCCGGGAGTTCGTTCCGAAGCCGCAGACATCCAGCTGCTGTACGGTGGGAACCTCGTGGGGATTCTCTTCCTCAGGCACAAGCTTATCTATGATGGCTATGAGAAAGATACCCAGAAAAAATCCCCCAAAAGCTGCCCATTCGGAAGCACGGTGGGAAAGGCCTTTGGCCAGGAAGATCTTGGCTTGGGGCAGAATTTCCACAAAGGAGATATAAATCATTACTCCTGCTGAAAAGCCCAATGCCAGGGACAGAATTTTAGCATTGATTTTCTTAAACAGCATAAGGAGCAGTCCACCGATGCCTGTGGAAAGACCGGCGAAAAGTGAAAGGCCGATGGCAATGGCAACATTATTGGGATTCATGGGAAGCACCTCCAAATTCATGCGATAGGTATGTACTAAGGTTTTCCAGCTTTATCCCTCCCATTATACTAAAAAAAGTTTATGCCTGCCATAGCCTGTTCAAGACCCATTTCTGTGAAATTGCAATAATCCTGCCTATGTTTCTGACTAAAGCCACGTAAGGTTCCGATTTTAGGTTTAAATGCCACATAAAATACCAAAAAAACGCAGCCTCTTGAACACCGGCGGTTTTAGGGCTATACTTTTAATGTTTAGGCTCAGGGATAAATGCAAATGCCATGAAGCACATAACAGACACCCCTTTAGGGGAATTTAATAAGGGGTCCCATTTTTATTAAGAGAATTCCCATATCAAGGGCAGTGACGAGTGAATGCACTGTTTAAAGCTTGCAGGGGATTCAAATAGATAAATGCATAACAATGGCGCCTGAAAGGAATGACGCGTTCTATGGAGCAATATCTGGAAGTGCCGATATACCGAAAAATCGCACTGGATTTTGCCGGAAAAATTTATTATGGGGATTACAGGGAGGGAGACAGGGTTTCCGGTCGTTCCACTCTGGCAGGAAGCTATAATGTGTCGCCTGAAACCATACGAAGAGCCATGAACCTTTTGGAGGACATGAAAGTGGTGTCCACCAATCAGGGCAGCGGTATTTTTATTCTGTCAAAAAAGAATGCCTATGATTTTATTCAACGCTTTAACGAAACCGAGTCCATACAGGCTCTCAAGGCAAAGATCAAGGATCTTGAAAGACAGAGGGAATCGCTTAATCATCAGATTAATACTTCCATCGACAATGTTATTGACTATTGTGAGCGCCTTAAAAACATCAACCCTATTAATCCAGTGGAATACACTTTGGATGAGGAATGCTTTCTTATAGGGAAAAACATGAACGACGTTAGCTTCTGGCAGAATACGGGGGGCACTATTGTAGGCATACGCCGCCAGGGAAAAATCATTATATCTCCCGGCCCCTATATCGGCTTTGAAAAAGGGGATACCCTCTTTGTGGTGGGAGATATCGGCGTTCTTGAAAGGATACGGGAATTTGCAAAAAGGGAGGTGTGACAACACCTCCCCTTCCAATTGTGCATAGCTTTTATTGCATTGATGATCTCACTCTTTTATTTGTAACAGGAAAGAGTGGGCACAGGCATAAACCCTACTCCAGCGCTCAATTGAACCAAATTACGAAACGCTGACTTCGCTTAAAGAACTTTAAGAACCGTTTGGTTAAGCTTAGTTTATAAGGTTCTGCTCCTTTAAGAATTCAATAGCGATGTCCTTCATAGGCTTCTTCTCCGTCTCGGCCTGATAATTCATCTGCTGCATGGCCTCATCGGTAATTTTGCCTGAAAGCTTGTTTAAGAGCTCCTCAAGCTCCGGATGGGCCTTAAGCGTCTCATTTTTCACAATGGGGGCTGCGTAATAGGGTGGGAAAAATCCCTTGTCATCCTCGAGCACCTTGAGCTTGTAGGTAATAAGCTGGCCGTCGGTAGTAAAAGCGTCCGTTACCTGGATACGGTCCTCCGCCATGGCCTGGTATTTTAAAGAAACATCCATTTTCACAGGCTCTCCCTTAAAGGTAAGCCCATAGGTCTCAACCATACCCTCAAAGCCGTCCATACGGTCGAAGAATTCATGCTCCGCACCGAAGGTAAGCTGATCTGAAAAGGTAGCCAGATCGCTGACAGACTGGATATTGTTCTGTGCTGCATAGTCTTCCTTAATGGCTACCGCATAGGTATTGTTAAGCCCCAGCTCATTAAGCCAGGTAATACCAAACTGACTGTCAAATTCCCTCTTCACAATGGAGTACACCTCGTCGGGGTCATTGATGACATCCATCTTAAGATGAGCGGTAAGGCCGGTTCCCGTGTATTCGGGATAAATGTCCAGATCACCCTTTTTTAGTGCCTCAAAGCAAACCATGGTTCCGCCCAGGTTTTCCTTGTATTCCACCTTTAAGTCCGTATTGGCCTTGATGTACTCGGCAAAAATATGTCCCAGGATCATATTCTCCGTAAAGTTTTTGGAGCCAATGACAATTTTGTCCCCGCCTGCACCTGTACAGCCGGCTAAAAGTGCGGTGGAGAGTGCCAGCACCCCCGCTGCCTTAAATAGTCTTTTCATCATTCTTTTCATCATCCTTTCTCGCTTCGTTTAAGATTTTTATGTCTTACCATGCGCTTTTCCATTTTTTGCAGTCCCAGGTCCAGGCCTATGGCCAAAAGGGATACCGGTATAGCTCCCTTGGCGATGAGATTTAAATCGCCGCCCATTTGAACGCCGCGGTAAATATAGCCGCCAAGGCCCCCTGCTCCAATAAGTACACCAATGGTTGCCACCCCTAATGCGGTGACCAGTGCAATACGAAGACCGGAGAGAATCATGGGCAAGGCCAGAGGAAGCTTTATTTTCCCCAATATCTGGAAAGAAGTCATTCCCATGCCGTTGGCTGCCTCCAAAACACCCTTGTCTACCGACATGATGCCGGTGTAGGTGTTTCGCACCACGGGCAGAAGACTGTAAAGAAAAAGCGCAAGAATAAGAGTGGTATCTCCCAGGCCGAAGATCATCATAAGGATGGCCAACAGAGCCAGGGAAGGTATTGTCTGTACCATTTCTGTAAAGGCGAGCACGCCCCAGGCCAGCTTTTTATAGCGGGTAATTAAAAGGCCTGCGGGTATTCCGATAAGCGCAGCGCTGCCGACAGCCATAAAGGACAGGAGCAGATGCTGAAGTGTTCTTGACATTATTTCACTCATTTCGCTCCCTCCTCTCCGGTTTTTAACCCGCTAAGAGGCAGGCTGTGCCTCTGTCTTTTCCGTCCGGAAACTCTTTTTTCAATAAGTCCGATAACGCCTCCTGCCAGTAGAGCCAGCAGGGATGCAGGTATGGAGCCTGCAAGAATCATGTTGTAATTATAGGTTTGAAGTCCAGTAAAAATAAGATCTCCCAGGCCGCCCGCGCCGATGAGCGCACCTATGGTAGCCCAGCTTATTATATAAACCATGGAAAGCCTTACCCCCGATACAATGGCCGGAAGAGCCAACGGAAGCTCTACTTTCATGATGACCTGGCTTACACTCATACCCATGCCCCTGGCCGCCTCAATGTATTTGGGGTCCAGGTCCTTGATACCTGTATAGGTATTTGTCAGAATTGGAAGCAGGGAATAAAGGATCATAACAATAACCGCGGCCTTCACCCCAATTCCGAAAAGAGGCATGGAAAGGCCGAACATAACCAGGCTGGGGATAGTCTGAAACACACCCACAACACCCATGACGCCATTGGCCACCTTTTCGTTCCGGGTAAGGGCCACACCGGCAGGTATGGCAATGATCATCCCTATAAAAACAGCAAAAAAGGAAATACCCAGGTGCTGAAGGGTTGCCTCCAGAATCATGCTTTTTTCTTTTTCAAGAAATGCGATAAACTCAACCAACTGCTTCATCCTTCCATACCACCTGAGCCAGGGCTTTGACCAGGCTGGTTTTTGTT
>JAFADM010000408.1 GCA_023424865.1 Bacillota bacterium
AAATAGGTAATTTTCCAGTCTCCGTTAATCTCCGCTTCATCAAACCTGGAGGCGGCGGGAGGTATAATACGCCCTCGGATTTCTTCCGCCCATACCGAAGTGAGATCGATTTTTTTATGGGATTTCCGGCAAAGATAGGTGTGGAGGCTGATAATAAACTCATATAGTTCTTCGAACTTTACCTCAATATCATAATTCACGCTGTTGACTCCCTTCAATGAAAATAGATTTTTGCCGCTGTCAGCGAAGAGCGTCTTAATAAAAGAACCATATTCCGGGCAGGCGGGTTATTTGGCTGCCTATGTCCCCGGGTTCTATGCATAACTCAGATTGTGCTGCAATCCTTGATTGCGATAACAGACTGAATTCTTCTGTCAGCGACTTGATCAGGTATCCATCCGGCATTACATCAATTGACCTGATAAATTCAGATAGTATTTTAACACATAATGGCAAGACGGGCCATAGAAACATTATAGGCGATGGCTTTCGATTCATAGGCCGTGAAATTTTACGTAAAACAACAAATAAATCATATTATTTCTATAGGATTAGTTTCGTTTAATTGTAAAGAACTTTTTCCTTAATTTCAACCCTTTCCATGCATTGTGCTAAAAATGCAATTATTTCATACTATTCATATTGACAAACTATGATTTACTTATTATTCTTTTCCTATACCTCAATACCATAACTACTTCAAAGGAGATGTAGAATTATGAAAAAACGTGCCTCACTTCTGCTGTCAGCTGTGTTTATAGCCAATACATTATTGCTGGCTGCGTGCTCGAATGCTCCCGCTTCGCAGCAGTCGCCCAGTTCTACCCCATCCCCTTCCTCAACGGAAGCATCGGCTACCCCCACTCCCACTCCTGAGCCTCAGCTGCCAAGAATCCTCAACTGGGTTGCCCCGGGTGAAGTTACCACCATGGACTCGGGAAAGAGCTATGACACCATCAGCAGCGAGCAAATCGACTTCCATGCCGATCCTCTCTATCGCATTAATGAAGACAATGAAGCCATACCTAATCTTGCGGTGGCTCTTCCCACTGTCAGCGCGGATGGCTTAACCGTGACTATTAAAATAAGAGATAACGCCTATTACTCCAACGGCGAAAAAATTATAGCTGCAGATATTGTTTACGCCGCAAGGCGGGTGGTGGATCCGGCAACAGGCTCTCAAAGCGCCAATAATTTGAGCTATATTAAAAATGCTTCAGAGATTATAAAGGGCGATATAAAGCCTGAGGAGCTTGGCATAAAAGCGCTTTCCGATACCGAGCTGGAGATTGTCCTTGTGGCTCCCAACAGCTTTATCAACACGGAACTTTCCAGCACCCTTCTGTCTCCCGTTAACCAAAAGTTTGCCGAAGCCCAGGGTGAAAACTACGGTTTAAACTCCGACAGCCTTCTGGCCAGCGGTCCTTTTGTTTTGACGGACTGGAACGGCACCGACATCTCCTGGAAGTATGTTAAGAACCCTTACTACTGGGATAAGGAGAATATCTATTTCGACGAGATAAATATTCAGATCGTCAAGGAGGTTGCCACAGGCATTAATCTGTATGAAGCCGGCAAGCTGGACGGCGCTGCCATCACCGGTGAAAACATCACCCTCTACAGGGGCACCGAGGATCTGGTTTCCGTTCAGACCCTGCGTATGACCAATCTGGAGCTGGGAATAAGCTCAAATAAATATCTTCAGAATCTTAACCTCCGTAAGGCCCTTATTTATGCTCTGGACAGGGATGAATTGTCCAAATCCATCTTAAACGGCGACGGTGTTCCCTCCGTTGGTGTTATCCCTAACGGCATTGCCGTAAATCCCGCAAGCGGAAAAAGCGTGGCAGAGGATTTCGGGGTTCTTGTCTACACCGATGTGGCGGAAGCCCAGAAGCTTTTTAAGCAGGCTCTCACTGAGCTTGGCATCGACAGCCTCACCTTAAGGCTTGTTACCAGTGATTCCGACGAAAGCATCAAGGTGGGCCAGTATCTCCAAAGCGTGTATGAAACCAATCTGCCCGGCCTTAAAATTGATTTGGCCAATGTCCCCTCCTCCGTACGCTTTACAGAAATGATGAGCTATAAATTCGACCTTGCTCTGGGAGGCTGGACAGGTGATTTCAATCCCACCTCCTATATCAAGCAGCATGAGACCAGCTATGAGCACAATCACAGCCAGTGGGCCTCCGAAGAACTGACAGCCCTTGTCGAAGCTCTGGAAACCACTGACGGCAATGATTTCTCCCTTCGCTGGGAGCATTTGCGCCAGGCCAATCAGTACCTCGTTGACAATGCCGTGGTTGTTCCCATTGTACAGGCAGCCAAGAGCTATCTTATCAATCCCAAGCTTACGGGCTATACAACCCATGTCCTTGGTACCTCCGTGGATATTACCCGGGCCTATTTCCAGTAATAAGCGCCTGACTTTAGGACAACAGCTTTATTCACCCGGACGGAATGAGGGAACCGGTATTGGGTTCCCTCATCTTACCGCCCGGCAAAAGTCAATCCGGCCACAAAGGGCTCATGCCCGGCGGGGTTCTTTTTACTTTTAGAAGGGATGATCGGATGAAAAGATGGCTTCGTTTTATTTTACGAAGACTGGTATATATGGTAACAACCCTCTGGATAATTGTAACCATCACCTTTCTTTTAATTAACTTCCTTCCCGGTACTCCTTATAACAACCGGGATAAGCTTACCTCGGAGCAGCTCCAGGTGCTGGATCAGAAATACGGTCTGGATCAGCCTCTGGGACAGCGTTATCTTACCTATTTAAATAATATACTTCACGGTGACTTCGGCATTTCGCTGCAGTTTTCCGATCAAAAGGTGACTACCCTTTTAGGCAGCCGAATTGGCGTGTCCATTCAATTGGGTATTCAGGCCATTATCTTTGGGACTTTGGTGGGTACCGTTCTGGGAACCATTGCCGCCATGCGGCATAATACCTGGATCGATACCTTTTGCTCGCTTTTTGCCA
>JAFADM010000472.1 GCA_023424865.1 Bacillota bacterium
TGATAGTACCGCTGTCAGGGATGAAAGCGCCCGTCATGTGTTTAATGAGGGTGGTCTTTCCCGCACCGTTAGGCCCTACCAGGCCATAAACCGAGCCATTGGCTCCGGTGATGCTGACGCCGTCCAGGGCCTTAAAGCCTTCGAAGGATTTTTTAAGATCACGAATTTCAATCATCCTTGGTTATCCTCCTTATTCGAGTACTGGATTTCATCAATTACCGCATCTATTTCTTCTCTGGATACTCCCAAAAAATAAAGCTCTCCCACGGTTTGGCGCATCGTGCTTTTAAGCTCTTCCACCTTGCCCGGATTTTGATGCCTGGGAGAGGAAGCCACAAAATTTCCCCGGCCTGTGACGGTGTAAATAAAGCCTTCAGCCTCAAGATCCCGGAGGGACTTTTGGATGGTATTGGGGTTTATGGAGGAAAGCTGTGCAAGCTCCCTCACGGAAGGAAGCTTTTCGTCCTGCTTGAGTGCGCCGCTTACTATAAGCTGCTTGATATTATCCTTGATTTGTTCATAAATAGGCTTGGGATTTCTTAAATCAATGACCAGAATAACAATCCCTCCTTCAGACATAGTGAGTATGAAGCATAATGAGTGTACTATTTGTGTTAGTACACTCATTATATAAAAAATTATTGGCATCGTCAATCGGCATCTTTATACGGTATTAATCAGGGATTATGTTGTGGCGATTATTTTACCCATTTCGGAGAGATCATAGCCGCCGATGCCTTCGATTTCCAGACGAAAAGCCTCGGCTTGAATAATTTCCATAATGGCTTGAAATGGAGGCCTGTCCATGTCTTCCTTCCGAAAGATCATGTCATATTGCTCCTTTTGAAGTGGGATGAAGTCAATGCCCTGAACCTGAAGATTGGCTTTTTCATTGCCCATGCCCAAATCCGCACCGCCTCGGGCAACAGTACTGGCCACTGCCAGGTGAGTCTGACATTCACGGGTATAGCCGGGTATATTTTTAGGTGAGATACCAAGAAGCTTGAGATGCTCATCAAGAAGGATCCGGGTGCCGCTTCCCTTTTCCCGGTTGACCAGGGTAAGATCGGTCCTTTTAAGATCTTCCCAGCCCTTGATGTTTTTTGGGTTTCCTTTTTGAACGTAAAAGCCCTGCATCCTAGATGCAAGGCGGACGATGACGGCCGGCAGCCCAGGCAGCATGCGTTCCACGTAAGGCGTGTTGTATTGGCCTGTTTTACCGTCCCACATATGTGCAGTAGCGATTTGTATTTGCTCCTGGTACAGGGCATACAGGGCGTTATAGCTGCCCTCATAGGAGCGAAGAGCGCGAACACCCAGGGGATGGGCGCTTAAATAACGGCTTAAAATATCCAGTAGAACGTCCTGACCGCTGATAATAAAGCTTCTCCCTGCTTCGGCAGCTTCCGTGTCATAAGCCACCAGCCCTCTTAACGGAGCGGAGGGATAGGAGGGAGCAAACTGCGGGGCAGAAGTAGGTGTTTCCTTTGTTTTGTTCTTATAATTCTCCACATCAGCCTGGTCCACCCGGAGCTTTTTACCTACGCGGTAGGCGTTGAGTTCCTTGCGGCGCATGAGCTCATAAACCGTGCTTTTGGATATTTTTAAGATATTGGCAACCTCTTGAGGTGTGTATGATATATTATCGCTCATATGCAAACCCTCCCGGAAATGGCGCCTGTTCCTGTACATGCCTTGGATTTGGCCTTTGGAATACTTTGGCCTGGTGCAGTCTTTTTATTACTATAGCAAATAGGGGCTTTGAAGAGCAAGGAGATTTTAAAGATGACAGACACGAAGGAAACCCGCATGCTTTTTCTCGCTTCGTCATGGAAGCGGCACCCGGGCTTTCGGCAGTAAAACGGCAGATTCACTATTTCTGGCAGGGAACCTGTAATAACGCTGGGCGGTAGCGGCGGCTCCATGGACGCGCGATAACTGTAGGACCAACGTATTACTCTTTAAGGGTTTGCAGCCAATGCGTACGTCTCACATCAGCGTTCATCCTGATGTGATTATATAATGGTCTTTAACAAAAAACAAGCGTTTATCTCGAAAAAGTTTCCAGATAGTATTGTTTTGTATCAAATTGTACATTTGGACAAACTGTTTTGTGCAGAATGTATTATATTTCAGCTATAATTTTGCCCATTTGACTCAAATCATAGCCGCCGATACCTTCCAGCTCCATTTTAAAGGCATGGGAATTAAGAATCTCCAAAACAGCCTGGAAGGGCGGTTTACTGAGATTCTCCTTTTTTATGACCAGATCGTACCGCTCCTTTTGCAGAGGAATAAAATCAATACCGCTTACCTGAAGGCCCGATTTTTCATTGCCAATCCCCACATCCGCTCCGCCCCGGGCTACGGTGCTGGCGATAGCCAAATGGGAGGTGCTCTCTCTGTCGTAACCGGCTATGGAGGAAGCCGGGATACCAAGCTTTCTAAGGTGTTCATCCAAAAGAACGCGGGTGCCGCTTCCCTTTTCTCTGTTAATAAGGGTAATATCCTTCTTTTTGAAGTCCTCCCAGCCTGTTATTCCTTTGGGATTGCCCTTGGGAACATAGAAACCCTGCATACGGCAGGCCAGGTGAATAACAACCGTAGGTATGCCGGGAACCATGCGCCGGACATAGGGGACATTGTACTGATTTGTATCCCCGTCCCATAAATGAGCCGCCGTCATATGAACATTTCCCTGATACAGGGAATAGAGGCCGTCATAGCTTCCCACATAGGAGCGAAGAATGGGGAGCCCTTCAAGATGTATTTGGAGATAACGTGACAGTATATCCAGCATAATGTCCTGACCGCATATAACAAAACCGTTGGTCCGGGGAAGGTCGGCAAAGGCCTGTGAGGGTCTGCGCAGCGTTCCGGAATCCACGGTGGAAGCAGTAACAGCCGTAGTTCCTGTTTTCTGCCTCTTGGTTTTATTCTTATAGTCTTCCACGTCGGACAGATCGATACGTACCTTTTTACCCACGCGATAGGCGTTAAGCTCGCCTCTTTTTATAAGCTCATAGATGGTATTTTTTGTTATCTTGAGAATATCAGCCACTTCCTGGGGTGTCAGGGCTTCGTTATCCATTACGCCTCTCCTTAATGAACCTGTATCTCTTAAGGTTGATGAATCATCCTTTGTACAGGTATTTGGATTAGAAACATTCTATTATAGTATACCCATTACCTTCTTTCTTTTCAAATGAAAACAGCCAAAACAGAGTATAAAAACACAAAATACAATAAAACCGTAAATTAACCTGATCTTCTTGGCTAGTTTTTTTCTTGATTTTTCAGAGGAGCTTTAATATAATGAAATGAATTAAAACGTGACGAAACTTGATGTATTTAAATAACAAAACCATACATACCGTGTTCATCGAGGCCAGGATGCCCGAAAGAAAGTGTGAATGGTACGTTTTTGCGGTTATACCTATAGGCTATAGGTCATATCTTAATTCCGGAATTGTAGTAAGTCTTGTCAGCTTTCTGTTAAAGGACATTATAAAGTATTTTCAATCAAGGTGTTACTCAATGATAGGATACAGAATAAAAAATGGAGGAAGAAAAGATGAAGATGAAAACACTCAAAAACATCATTGCACCACTTTTATCTCTTACCCTGCTTTTGGGCCTGTCCGCATGCGGCACAGTTAATACGGCTCCTTCAGCAACACCTACACCCAGCCCCACTGCAACGGCCACTCCGGAAGCAACACCGACGCCCACGCCCACACCTGAGCCGGAAGAGCCTGTGGAGCTACTTATATCTGCGGCAGCCAGCTTAAAGGACGCTATTGCCGATATTCAAACGGCTTATTTGACGGTTAAGCCTCATGTGACACTGACAGCCAATTTTGGTTCCTCGGGTGCTCTCCAGCAGCAGATTGAGCAGGGTGCCGAAGTGGATGTTTTTATATCCGCAGCCACAAAGCAGATGGATGCCCTTAAGGACAAGGATCTTATTATAAATGAAACGCGCAAAGATTTTCTGGAAAATCAGATTGTTCTTATAGTTCCCAAAGGTACCACTGCGGTAACCTCTTTTGACGACCTGATCAAGGACGAGGTAAAGAGTGTTGCTCTGGGTGAGCCTGCCAGCGTACCTGTAGGACAATATGCCGAAGAAGCTCTCACCAGCTTGGGGCTGCTTGACAAGCTTAAGGCAAATGAAACCATTGTTTACGGTAAAGATGTTAAGGCTGTGCTGGCCTGGGTAGAAACCGGAGAAGCTGATGCGGGAATAGTTTACAAAACAGATGCCATTATTTCCGATAAGGTGGATATTGTCGCCCCTGCTCCGGAAGGAAGCGTAAAACCCGTTTATTATCCCGCTGCCGTCATTAAGGCAAGTAAACAGGCAGAGGCAGCCACCGACTTTGTTAATTTCCTGTACAGCGACGAAGCCAAGCCTATTTTTGAAAAGTACGGTTTTGTTTTCAGATAAGAAAACCGCTTCAGAGCCCTGAGGGACAGGAACAAAACGCTTCCGCTGTCTTTCCTCAATGGCCGTCCTTTTGGATCGGCAGGAGGCGAAGGCGGCGGAAGCCCTATTTAGGGGGCATTTAGTTATGGATTTTTCACCCTTATGGATTTCTTTAAAAACATCCCTGTGTTCTACGGCCATCACCTTTTTTCTGGGGATTTGGGCTGCCTGGAAGGTCGTTAAGTACAAGGGAAGGCTTAAGGGCCTGATTGACGGCCTTCTCACTCTGCCCATGGTACTTCCTCCCACTGTGGTCGGCTTTTTCCTCCTTCTCCTGTTTGGAAAAAACGGCCCTTTAGGTAAGCTTCTGGAGCTAATGGGCACGCGGGTCATTTTTACCTGGTTCTCAACAGTTATCGCCGCATCCGTGGTAGCCTTTCCCATGATGTACAAAACCGTCAGAGGAGGACTGGAGCAGATAGACGGCAATATTATTAATGCCGCAAGAACGCTGGGAGTGTCCGAACACCGCATCTTTTGGAGGGTTACGGTACCTCTGGCCTGGCCTGCCATCGCCGCAGGCACGATTTTAAGCTTTGCCAGAGCTCTGGGAGAATTCGGAGCGACCTTAATGATTGCAGGAAACATTCCCGGCCGAACTCAAACCATTCCTGTAGCCATCTTTTTTATGGCGGAAGGGGGCCAAATGGACAAGGCCCTTCTTTGGGTGGTATTGATTTTTATTATCTCCCTTGTGGTAATGACTCTAATGAACTACTGGACGGACAGACAATCCAGAGCAGCGCCGGTTGGTGTAAGAAGGTAGTCCGTAAAGGAGAGCAGATGGAATTAACGGTTGACATAAAAAAGAAGCTTCAGGGCTTTACGCTAAATGTCAGTTTTCAGGCCGGTCAAACCGCACTGGGGCTTCTCGGTGCGTCCGGGTCAGGGAAAAGCATGACCTTAAGGTGCATAGCAGGCCTTGTCAATCCCGATTGGGGACGGATTACGCTCAATGGCCGAGTGCTGTTTGATTCGGAGAAAAAAATCAATATTCCCTGCCAGATGAGAAAAATTGGCTTTTTGTTTCAAAACTATGCCCTTTTTCCCAATATGACGGTGGAGGAAAACATTGGCTTTGCGCTGGTTAATAAAAGCAGGGAGCAGCGCAGGAAAACGGTTGCTGATAAAATTGAGATGGTGCGCCTTGACGGACTGGAAAAGAGGTATCCTTCTCAGCTTTCAGGGGGACAGCAGCAGCGGGTTGCTCTGGCCCGGGCTCTTGCCGTGGAGCCGGAGGTGCTGCTTTTGGATGAACCCTTTTCGGCTCTGGATGAGCACCTGAGAAGCCAGATGACGGTTCAGATGCTGGAAACCCTCAGCGAATACAATGGCCCGACACTTTTTGTCACTCATAATCTGGACGAGGCCTACCGCATTTGTCCCCGGCTGCTGGTTTTAAGCGGCGGTGCGGTTGAAGCCTATGGTGAAAAGGATGCCCTTTTTTCGTCACCTCCGTCCCTGGAGACAGCCAAGCTCACGGGCTGCAAGAACTTTTCCTCTGTGGAGCAAAACGCCGACGGCAGTCTTTTTGCAAAGGACTGGGGCATCGTGCTGAAAACTCCCAGACCGGCAGAAAAGGTCAGGCATGTGGGCATAAGGGCTCATTACCTTCGCTGGGCAGGGGAGGAGGCGCTTCCCGGCCTTAGCGGCAGTGAAAAGACGGAAAATGTGTTTAATACTTATTTAAGCTATACGGTAGAGGCTCCTTTTAGGATGTATGTCTATCTTTGCCTCAACCGAAAATCCACCGGCCCGGGTGATTACCATATCATGTGGGATATTTCCAGAGACGAATGGGAGCTGTTGAGAAAAATGCCTCAGCCCTGGCCTCTGAGCATTGAGGATAAGGATTTGATGCTGATGGAAAGATAATTACGCCGAATAATCAGGCTGAAAAGATAAAAAATTTGAAAAACCCTTGCTTCTCCCCTAAGGGTATAAGCTATAGTGGTGCTGGAGAAACACGAAGAAATTATTAAAAGCCGGCAGAAACTATTAAAAACAGGCAGAAATCCTAGGAAACCTTGAGTTATCGATAGATATCTGTCCTGTGGCATATACTTTACAGGGAGGCAGCAGCATGAAAATTAAAGAAGCCGCTCAGGCAACCGGACTTACCGAAAAAACCATACGCTTTTACGAGGAAAAGGGCTTTATTGAGCCGGAGAAGGAAAGCATCAACGGAAGAGAATTTCGTTCCTATTCGGAAGAGGATGTGAATACCCTTCGCCTTATTGCCGATTTAAGAAAGCTGGATTTCAGCCTCGCTGAAATTACCGGCATGAG
>JAFADM010000482.1 GCA_023424865.1 Bacillota bacterium
CATTTCATCTGCTACCTGAGTTAAGTCTTTAATATCTCTTTGCAAATAGGTATCCACGTAGGAGCGGTAATAGGTTTCCCAATCAACCTGAGGCTGAGCGTAGAGACGCGGCATGGAACCTTTGAAAATTCTTTCAAAAAGAGTATTAAGTCCTTGTTTTTTTACCTTGTCCATACGTGCCATCAGTCTTGCAGGATCCGTTGTAAAGGTCTCTGAGGGAGCCTGATAAATTTCACTGTTTGACAGCCCCAATAAATTGATGATTCCAACCCGGCCTGCCAGAGACTCACTGGCGCTCTTCATCATGTGAAAGGCCTGGGAGCCTGTCAGCCAGAAGTCGCCGTTCCTTTTACTTTTGTCTACAGCCATTTTTATATAGGGAAGTAGCTCAGGCGCATACTGGATCTCATCAATCAAAACAGGAGGTGTATAACGTTGCATAAACAGGCCAGGATCGCGTTTGGCAAGATAACGGACATCAGGATCATCTAATGTGACAATCTTGCGGTTGCTTCAAAAAAACTCTAATATAAGCCATGCAAGCACTCATTATCCCCGTATATTCAGCAGTACACACACCTTTCTAAGCGTAAAGCGGTAAAGAACATAAAGCAGGGCAGATACAGCGGCAATCAGCACCAGACAGTTTGCCATGCCCGCTATTTCGCTGGGGCTTAGGTTTCCTCCGTCATTAAAATACATGATCATGGCATAAAAAGCGTAAATGATCACGGTACCGGTAAATACGGGTGTAAAATATACCTTTGAAATCTGCCCTCTGACTGTTTTAAGCAAGTAGGCTCTGGATGCGCCCAGATGCTTCAAATCGTCGTAAACCTGCGCATTTGTTAACCCAATTGTCAGACAGCGTGTATAAGCAATGACAACCACAGCAGCAAAGCAGATGATGGCAATGAACACAAACAGCATTAAAAAAACAGCGGTGGTTTTTATAAAATCGACTTTATCAAGCACTCTGAATTGGGGCATGTATTTCCACCGCATACGGAAAGCTGAGGAATCCCTCTGGCCGTAGTCGATGAGCTCATACCCGTTTTCCTTAAGATGCTCCCTGTCGTAGAAATAATCCTCTCCTGCTTTGTCCGCCAGCATTTTGGCTACCGGATCCCATGCATAAAACAACTCCACTTCAGGGCCGGAATGATCCGTGATGGCGTAAAACAGGCGCTTGGCAAAGGTGTAGGTTTCGGCGACGTCCGCAACATTAAAAAACACCTGCTCCTCCCGCCACTCATCGGTCAGTCCTTGTGTTATGCGTGTGTAATCGCTGTCATCCAGTACCCTGCGGCCAAACAGCATGGTGTTTTTAAGAACCTGTTCGGAGGAAGCAACGTGAAGCACTTCTCCTGTTACAGGATTTGTTATAAGTGTTATGTCATTGCCCATCCGGTAATTGCTGCTGCCTTCATCGTCATATACCGCCATCACTGTACCGGGTTCAATCGAAACCAAATCACCGGTCAGAGCATTGTAGGCGCTTTCGGACAAAAACGGATCACTTGATAGCAGCTCCGTATAGGCATAAGTATAGGTGGCACCCAGGCTGGCCTCTGTTTCAATGTATTTCTCGCCGTCAACCCCCAGTATGGCGGCAGGCTGGCTGACATAACCGGTGATGGTAACCCCTTCCTCCTGGGCCATACGCTCTATTTCCTCTTTTTCGGGCATACTTTGGTCGGCCCTGTAATGAAAGGCATAATCCACCCTGCGTGAGTCATACCCCATCATGGCTCCCGTACCCAGCATGGGAGTGTAAAAGGAGGCAAAATAAGCTCCCGCCACCAGCACGGTGATAACCAGCATATTGCGTACGGTTTGCCGGCCCTGAAATTTCATCATGCTGTTGGTAATGAGGTGCCTGTAGCGGTTTCTTCCCTGGTGCCAGCCATTGACCACCGTGTGAAGGAGTATAAAGTAAAGCCCGATTAATGCAGGGAGATAGGTTATGGCTGTGAGGCCTTCCGGCGGATACCAGCGCAGAATTTTTATAAAAAAGCTTGGAGTCAGGTAGCCCAAAAGGCCGCCACCTGCAAGAAGGATAATTCCCACCGGGCCATACCACCTTGGAACCTCCCGGATGGGCTCTGATTTTCGGGATTCATTCACCACATCAATAATATTGGTGCGGCGGAGAAACCGGGACAGCATAAGAAAAAGCATGGCGATGACGAACACGGAAAAGGCCAGCGCAAAAAGATAGGCTTGAAAATTGAAGGATAGGGGCATTTCCTCGGTGTCAACCAAAAAAAGCCGGAACATCCGCCAGATAAGCCAGGCAAGGGGAGAACCCAATACCGTGCCCGCCGCGCAGGAGCCAAAGGATAGAAGTGCCAGTTCACGTGTCAAAAGGCCTGCAAGCTGTCTGCGTGTTGCGCCCAGGGCCATAAAAATACCTGTCTCCCGCGACTTATAGCGGAAAAACAAGCCTGAGGCGTAGGTGGTAAACACGCCGCAGCCAAGGACGGACAGGACAAAAATCATCATGACCTGCTTTCGGGAGTCTCCGCCCACAGGCAGCACGTTTAAAATGGTAGGGGAACGCATCATGCATACATAGGCGGTAATCAAAAGCACTGAGAAAAAGCAGCATCCCGCAAGCAGTGCATACTGCCGGATATTCTTTTTCCGAAGCCCTGCGTAGACCTTTGAAAAGCTTGTCATTGCCCGCTCGCCTCCCCCATCATGCGGATGGCATCCAGAAGCTCATCATGGAAAGCACCCTGGGCTTTATTAAGACTGGAAAGCTCACGCCAAACCTCTCCGTCCCGGAGTATGATCACCCTGTTACAGAAGGAAGCCGCGAAGGAATCATGGGTCACCATAAAAATGGTTGCGCTAAGAGCGTCCCGGGCCTGCAAAAAGGTATTGATAACCTTTCTGGAGGATTTGGAGTCCAAATTTCCGGTAGGCTCATCGGCCAATATGAGCAGGGGGCTATTAATAAGTGCGCGGGCCACTGCGGTGCGCTGTTTTTCGCCGCCCGAAATTTCAGCCGGGTATTTTCCCTTAATAGCGGCTATCCCGAACACCTCACACAGCCGGTCGGCGGCGTCCTCCATCCCCCTGTCCGTTTTCCCGCCGATAATGCGGGGCAGCATAATATTATCCCTGACGGTCAGGCCATCCAGTAATAAATAGTCCTGAAAAACAAAGCCCAGTCTGCGGTTTCGCACCTGCGCAAGCTCATCCTCCTTAAGAGATGCCAGTTCCGTGTTGTCCAGCCGAATGCTGCCCGAATCCGCGGGGATATAGCAGGAAATGCAGTTGAGCAAGGTGGTTTTGCCGGAACCGGATGGCCCCATAACAGCAACAAATTCTCCCTTGTCTACAGTGAGGGAAATACCCTTAAGAACCTCGTAGGTTGTTTTATTTGTCTGATAGGATTTTTTTAAATCTTTTACAGCTAACATAAAGGTCAGCCTCCTTCCAAAGCCAGCATAACCAATCTACTGGGGCTATGGGGGCAGGCGTGTAACCTTTGGCCGTTATTTTGCCATTTTAGGAATTCTGTTTCCACTGCAATGTAAAATACGGCTTGCTTTATGCCAAGTTTGGTTTGGAGGTTTGCCGTTGGCCATAGTAAAATAAGCATGACAGGAAGAAGGGGGAGGTACAGTGCTGAGGATTGGCATATGCGATGATATGAAGGAGGCCCGTTTTTCGCTCCGCTACACCCTGGAGCGGATCTTGGAGCCCCGCACCATTGAGAATACCATTTGTGAATTCAGCTCCGGAGATCGGCTCATGGAGTGGATGAACAAGCATGCAGGGGAACTGGATGTCCTATTCCTTGATATCGAAATGGATGGCAGCAATGGCATGGAAACCGCTAAAAAGCTGCGAAATTCGGATGCCGGGTTACAAATTGTCTTTGTAACAAGTCACCCGGATTTTGTTTTTGACGGCTATTCGGTAGGTGCGCTGGATTACCTTCTAAAGCCGGTAGAGGCACAAAAGCTGGACGGCATTCTCACCCGTGCCCTGGCCGCGCTTCATCTTAACGCAGAGGACGTTTATTTTTGCCGAAACAGCGAAGGGCTGTACCGTATCCCCAAGGCTTCCATCCGCTATTTCAGCTCCGATAAGCGTTTGATTACCTGCGTTGCAAAAACCCGAAGCTATACCTATTACGCCCGCCTGGACGAGGTGGAGAAGGACGTTGGAACGTCCTTTGTACGTATCCATCAGCGTTACCTTGTAAATGTGCCTATGGTGGATTGTATCGACGTAAGCTCGGTGCAAATCGGAACGGAAACACTGCCAGTCAGCCGCACCTTTCAGAAAAAGGCCATGCTTGCGTTCACCCGAGCCATGCTCAAATAAGGGGGGCGCAAGCGAAGGAGCTTATGGAAGCACTGCTTTATTTTTTGCAGGCCATAGGAGGCTATTTTATATTCGTTCCCGGTGGCATTGTAATGGGAATGACAGTATCCCGGTTCATCCCCGCTAAAGGCCGCCGGGTGTACCGGCTGCTGCCTGTGCTGTTTTTTTCTTTGGTAATCGGTATGCCAAGCTGGATAGGCGACGAAAACCCGCTTTTTATGTTTCCTTTTTTTATTGCTTTATACATGATCTGTTATTCGGGCCCATGGTATGCACGCCTGGTTATAGGAGGCATCTTTTACAGCCTGCTTATGCCAATGAATATGATGATTGATTCCGCCTCCTTTAATGCACTTCATCCTGCGTCATTTATATTGATTGGGATAAAAACAGCGCTTTGGGGCTTTCTTCTGATGCTTGCAAGGTACTTTGCAGGCAAGGAAAGAGGCCTTATGCGATCCGCCAAGCTCTGGGCGCTCACAGGAGGGCTATCCTTAGCGCCGCTTTTTGCAACGTTGTCCTTTACGCTCTGGAACTGGAATACACTCCTCTTTACGGAAACCGCATATAAAAGCATTATTCTGCGCCTGGGATACACCATTCTTCCTTTTGCGGCTTTATCGTCTGTGGCGCTGCTTGCGGCGTTAATTGTGCTATCCCGTCACGAGGAGCTTGAAGAGCAGCAAAAGCTGGCTGAAATTCAGGCGGTTTATTACAGGGGGCTCACGCGGGAGCAGTCCCAGCTGCGCACGCTGAGACATGATTTGCGCAATCATATTTTGGTAGCCCAAAGCCTTCTGGGACAAGGGGATAATGAGGGCGTCGGGAAATATTTGGAGGAGCTGTCTGAGTCCTGTACCCTAAGGATTTCACGGCCTGTTTGTGACAATATTATTGCCAATGCTGTTCTTTCCAGTAAATTGGCTATTATGGAACAAGAGCAAATGCAGGCGGACTGTCAGATAAGTCTGCCTAAAGAGCTTCCTGTTTCGGATACCGAGCTTTGCTCCCTTTTGGGAAACGCGCTGGATAACGCTATTGAAGCCGTCAGAGACGCTGTGGACAAGCGTGTTGTTATACGTGTCCGGGCGGACAAGGGCATCTTAATGCTCCGGGTGGAAAATGCCCTGGGCAGGCAGCCGCTTTATGAAAATGGCCTGTTTAAAACCACCAAGGCTACGGGAGACGGGCATGGAATGGGCTTGAACGGCATGAGGGACATTGTCCGGAAGTACAATGGCTCAATGGATACGGTTGTGTCAAACGGACGTTTTGAACTGGTGATATCTGTCCCCTTGGCAAGACAAAGCGATGAATGGGTCAAGGTCAAGGGGTGACGTAACAGGTGCTTCCTTGCAGATTATTTGAAGCCCATGCTATAATTACTTATAGTGGAGGGCATTGCTATGGCGGATGATGTTAGAATTCAATGGCACCCGGTGTTTGCCAGTGCTTTAAGGCTGGAGCTACAGGAGTATGAAGATATTCTGGAAATCCAGGAGGAGTATCAGTTAACCCGGAAACCACTGGAAATAGATATTCTGGTAATACGAAAAAAATGGGATGCGCCCCTTATAAAGAATCTGGTTAAGCTTTTTCGCGGACATAATATTATTGAGTATAAGTCACCTGAAGATTATCTCAGCATAGATGACTTTTATAAGGTCAGAGCATATGCTTTTCTTTACAAGGTAAGCGGAAAAGAAGTGGATTCCATTCCAATTGACGATATCACCATAAGCTGTGTATTAAGTACTTTTCCACAAAAGCTTATAAACTACCTGATGGATATTGATAATGTAACAGTGATAAACGAGTATCCAGGGATTTATTATGTCGAGGGACTGGAAATAACAACTCAAATTATAGTTATTGATGAACTCAGTAAAAGAGAGAACAGATTTGTACGCCTTTTAACAAAAAGGCAGGATGTCCATGAAGAAATTGGTTATTTAATTCAGGACTATCCTGAAAACAGAAAAGATAAGCGTTATGAAATTTTAATGGATCTGGTTTTACAGACTCATATTGAACAATTGACGGAGGTGTTGAAAATGTCAAAAGCGCTGACACCAAAAGCGGAAGAACTTATTTATGAGGTATTAAGCAAATTTCAAATTGATCAGAAGATTCGTGAAGCAGGCCGTGAGGAAGGTCGTGAAGCAGGCCGTGAGGAAGGCCGTCTGGAAGGTATTTATATAGCAGCGAAAGCCTTTATCGGGACTGGAAAATCTCTTGAAGAGGCGGTTGATCTTTTTAATCTTCCCGAACCTGTTATCCATAAGCTTAAAAAGGAATTGCAGCATTAAACTATGAAGATACTTATAACCTCCGGCGGTACCATTGAGCCCATCGACAGTGTGAGAAGCATTGCCAACACCTCTACCGGTATGTTGGGAAGTCTTATTGCCAGGGCGTTCGGGGAAAATGCCGCCACGGAAAAAATATATTATGTCGCAGGGAAGAAGGCGGTTCTTCCAACTCTTTCAGAGCCGAATAAGCTGGTGGTATTGCCCGTTTTAACCGTTGCCGATCTGGATGAGGCGGTGCGTAAGATACTGGCTGAAAATACCGTGGACATTATTATTCACAGTATGGCTGTCAGTGATTACAGGGTAAAGGCCGTCGCCACTGCCGAAAGCCTGGCTCCGGAGCTTACGGATGGACAAAAGCGCCGTACCGAAGATGGGGCCACCCCTGAAGAGGGCCTGTACAACACATTGATTTCCCATCATAATTCCATTATCCCCCAGGATGGCAAGCTGCCCTCCAATATAGACAATCTCATTCTTTTTATGGAGCGAACGCCCAAAATTATTACTCTCTTTCAAAGCCTGGCTCCCAAAGCCATTCTTGTAGGCTTTAAGCTTCTGGACGGAGTACCCTTTGAAACCTTAATAGAAAATGCGCTTCACATAATGAAGGAAAACAAGTGTGCTTTTGTGCTTGCAAACGATCTCAAAGGCATTACCGATACCGGGCACATAGGTTATTTGGTGGATGAGTCAAAAAGGATTATCCGTCTTGAGACAAAAAATCAAATTGCTCAGGCTATTTTAGAGGCTGTCCTTGAAAAAAAGGGGGGAAAGCCATGAAGGAAATGCTTTTAGGCATTACCGGCAGCATCGCAGCCTATAAGGCGGCTGAAATTGCAAACCGACTTACGAAAAAGGATGTCTTGGTTCATACCATCATGACCCGGGCTGCCAGGGAGTTTATAACGCCTCTCACACTTCAGACCCTTACCCGGAACAAGGTATATACCGATATGTTTGAGCCGGTGGTCTATCCCGATGTCCGGCATATTTCCCTGGCTCAAAAGGCGTCCCTATGCCTTATCGCCCCCGCCACAGCCAATATTATCGGAAAGCTGGCCTCAGGTATTGCTGATGATATGCTTTCGACCGTGGTAATGGCCATTTTAAATAAACCTGTTCTTATCTGCCCTGCCATGAATACTGCCATGTATGAAAATCCTATAAATCAGGACAATATGCGTAAGCTTGCCTCCTATGGCTTTCGTTTTATAGAACCCAAAGAATCCCGGCTTGCCTGCGGAGACCTTGGAAAAGGGGCTCTGGCCGATGTGGATGTTATTGTGGCAGCAGTGATGGAAACGCTTAATACCACAAAAGAATCGAGCGACTAAATGAAGGATTTAAAAGAAATCAGCATTAATGCCATAGAAGGCTTTAACATAGGCCAGGCTCAGAACCGGACAGCAGCCACTGGCTGTACCGCAGTTATTTGTGAAAAGGGAGCTGTGTGCGGTGTGGATGTTCGGGGCGGTTCTCCCGGCACCCGGGATACCGATGCCCTCAACCCTGTTAATAACCGCAAGGAAGTTCATGCGGTGCTTCTAGCAGGGGGAAGTACCTTCGGGCTGGATGCGGCAGGAGGGGTTATGCGTTTTTTAGAAGAGAAGGGCATAGGCCGGGATGTGGGCGTTACTGTAGTGCCTAATGTTTGCGGGGCCATCCTCTTCGATTTAAAATGCGGGGATCACAGGGTGAGGCCTGATGCTCCTATGGGCTACGAGGCCTGTATCCAGGCTTTTTCCGGTCAAGCCTGGAAAAGCGGCAATTACGGTGCGGGTACGGGAGCCACGGTTGGCACCTCCCTTGGAATCCACAGAGCTATGAAGGGCGGTATCGGAAGCAGTGCCCTTTGCTATGATAAGCTCAAGGTAGGAGCCATACTTGCGGTAAACTGCGTCGGGGATATTTATGACAGCCACTGCGGACAGGTTCTGGCAGGGCTTCGCACCGAAGACGGCAAAGGCTTGGCCGACAGCGAATCCGCTATTTTGGAAGGTTATATAAGACGTGAGGACATGTTCAGCGGTAATACCATTATTGGCGTTATCCTCACCAATGCAAGGCTTACCAAGGCCCAGGCCACAAAGCTTGCCGCCGTGAGTCAAAACGGTATTGCAAGGGCTGTTCGCCCTGCCAATACCATCTATGACGGAGACAGCCTCTTTGCCATGTGCACGGGAGAGGTGGAAGCGACGTTGGATGCTGTGGGTGTACTGGCTTGCAGGGCTGTGGAAAAGGCCATACTGAATGCGGTTCGAAGTGCCGAATCCTACGGCGGTTATCCCGCCTATAAAAGCTTTAGTCAGGTACGGCTCCAGCCTTAACCGGATTTACAGTATTTTTGTCAATTGCTCAGCAGGTTTCTGAATCATACCCAGCAATCTTTCTTAAAGCCAGTCTTTCTTAAAGCCAGTCTCTTTTTTTTTTCATTTCTGTGGATAACTATTTATATTAAGGGTATCAGTAATTGGCCCCAAAACATATAATCCATTATTTTTCACTTCCTTTACAGAGTGCGGCAGGGACTTGTACACCCTGCCGTTCCAGCGTTTGCCGCGAAATGCAATTGTAACCCGGGCCATAAAAGAGCAACAGGGAAGGCTACTCCCGGTAGTTCTTTTACACCGAAAGGGTGTGGATATCTCGAATAAAATGTGGATAACTTTTTACGGATTCCATTCAAAACAGTATTCGGAAACGCCTTGTGTTCCGTATTAAAAAGAGGCTCAGAGGCTAACCGGGAGGTGGGCCAGCCGCAGGGTGACACAGGTCCCCTCCTTATACCTGCTTTCGATGTTAAGGCCGTACTCGGGACCGTAAACGCTCCGGATGCGAATGTTGATGTTTGAAAGGCCGATTCCCACGGTGTTTTCCTCAGCTTCGGGGTTCTCAAGCCTGCGGTTGATGGCCTCAAGGGCCTCCGGCGGGATGCCTATGCCTGAATCGCGGATCTCAAAGACAATCCGGCCGTCGTCCAGCAGGCTTCCCTTAATTTCAAGGGTCCCCGGCCCGGATTTCATTTCCAGGCCATGATAAACAGCGTTTTCAATGATGGGTTGAAGGATGAACTTGATTATGGGAACGGGGAGCAGGGCGGGATCGATCTCTTTTTTTATCGTGTAGCGGCCGTTATAACGCACCTTAATGATATCAATGTAATTATCAATACAGGCAAGCTCCTCCCTGACGGTTACGGTTTTGTCCTGGCGGATGCAGTAACGGAGCATTTTGGACATGGAGGACGAAATGGAGACAATTTCATGGGATTTGTATGAAAAGGCGATATTCCTTATGCAGTCCAGTGTATTGTAGAGGAAATGGGGGTTAATCTGGTTTTGAAGGGCCGAAAGCTCCGCCTGCTTTTTAGCCAGCTCCATTTCATAAAGCTGTCCCTGGGTTGAGAAAATCCGTGTCGTAAGCCGCTCGATTTCTTCCAGCATTTCATTGATGTCCTCAGCCATCTGCTCCACCTCGTTGTCTCCTGATACGACAAGACGTTTTTTCAGGCTTCCGTAATTGATATTTTTCATAAAGGCGGACAGGCGGTTAATAGGGCGCGTGATATTTCCGATAATGAGAACTCCGAAGGCAAAGAGTAAAATCAGGACAGCGGCCGCAAAAATTGTCGTAAATACGCGCAGGGATTTGATTGGCAGGAGCAGGCCCTTTATGGGGACAACGCTTATGAGGGTCCAGGACATGTCCGGAATGAGATGCCGTTTAATAAGGGCCTTTTCACCCCTGTATTCGTCTACGAAGGTATCCCCCCTGTCTGCAACCAGCGCCGTCAGCTCGGGATCAAGAGCGTCGCCGATGGCGCCTTCGCCGTTTACTGCGAGAATGCTGTTGTCCTGGTTCACCAGGTACAGGGAGGAGTATTGGGGCAGCTGCACCTTCTGCATAATAGGATTAAGGGAATCATTGGTAAAAACGATGTAACAGTACTGCGTTTCCCTGGGCTGGGAAAAGAGGCCGAAGGGCAGGGTATAAACATAGGTGTAGGTATTCTCGGAGTAGACCACCTGGAAGCTGCCCTTCCCTTTGGACAGAGGAGCCCCTTCCCTTGTCATGCCCCGGATAACCTCCAGTAAATCATAATCCGGTACGCTCCGGCTGAAAATAACCCGATCCCGGCTGTCATGCAGGATGATGTCCTGTATATTGCTGTTGGAGAGGCTGATATAATCGAAGAGGTTCCGGATGAATTTTACATAATCAGCCCTGAGCTGGTAATTGTCGCTGCCCATAAACTGCTGGACATAAGTGTTGTAGGCAATGGTATTGCCCAGCTCAATCATGGTCTTGGCATGAATGGACATGTTCTCCTCAAACTGGGAAAGCAGATTGGAGGTATTTACCTCCGAGGTGGAGCGGGCCATATAATAGAATTGGGAAAGATAAACAATCTGAATTAAGAGCAGCAGCGCGGCGGAGATTCCGATAAGCAGAAAAAGCTGATGCTTGAGTTTTACGTTTTTAAAGATCTCATTCCATTTCATAATCCGCCTTCCTTGTCCTTCGTAATCTCCCTGTCCCAATTGAGGCTCCTGTTTCTCAAAAGCGCCTTATGGGCTTCAAACCCTTCCTCCTGTTTATTTAAGGCCTTTTTCAAGGGTCTTCCGGTATTGATAGGGCGTCAGGGAGGTGTGCTTTTTAAAGGCCTTGCTGAAATAAAAATAATCCGAATACCCGCAGTCAATTCCGATCTTCTCTATGGTCAAGTCCGTTGAGGCCAGGAGCTCGCAGGCTTTGCCCATGCGGTAGCCCGTCAGGTATCTGGAATAGGTTGTCCCTCCAAACTTTTTAAACATCCTGCAGGCATTGGTAAAATTCGTACAGGCATGAGCCGCCGCATCCGTAAGGCTTATCTGCTTCTGATAATGGCTGTGAATGAACGCCATCATGGCGTCGTAGATTTCCCTGCCCCTGGCATCCGCCGCGGGAAGCACATCCCCGCTGATGGACGCCTCCAGAATGCTGAACAGGCCTTCGCACAGATCCCGGATATCCGAGAACTGTTCCAGGATCTGCTGATAGTCCAGGAGCCGGTACTCTCCCAACAGCTCGCCGTCATTTATGCAGTGAAGGAGGACCTGATCCCAGAAGACGGAAACACCACCCAAATTCACGGCTTCTTCCCCAAAACAGGCGGGAATCTCCCGCAGGGTTTCCTTAAGTTTAACGAGATTCCGCTCGTCATAAAGGCGGTTGCAGGTGTCGACGCATTTTTTGAGGCTTTTAAGATCTGTTTCATAATAGAGGACGGGCTCGGATTTCCCGGTAATAAAATCGTTATGATAAGCCATTTCAGCCTGACCCGCAAGCTCGGAAAAGGATGCCCGATCCGGGGGGAATGCCAGGCTCATGCCCGCTTTTCCCCGGCCGCCGCTTTTAATAAGTCCCTCGGGATACCCGGCTTCAGCCGGAAACTTTAAATAATAGAGGTATTTGCCGGGAGCCAATGTAAAGCGGACGCTTTGTGTCTCCTTTCCCTGATCCGGAAAATCGCTTTCCGGCTCCGTGGCCCATAGCGCGGCGGCATGGTAAAACTGCCCTCCGGCGGGAACAGGCTGGGCAAACAGGGTTTCCGGAATGATTTCTCCGTTCATGAGCCTATCAAAAAGCAAGTGGCTTTTAATATGGGCCTTTTCATCCAGGCGGGCGCGGAGCCGTTTAAGGAAGGGTTCGGTCTCATCCAGGCCCACAGGCTTCAGAAAGTAGTCGAAAGCCCCTGATTTCAATGCCTGCCGGGCATATTCAAATTCCGCGTAGCCGCTCAAAAACACGACCTCCGTATCAATGCCCTTTTCCCTCACGGCTTTGAGCAGCTCAATCCCATTGAGATCAGGCATACGGATATCGGTCATCAACACGTCCACTTCCCGGTTGGCAAGAGCCGACAGAGCGGCCACGGAGCTCTCCATAACAAAATCAACACGAAATCCGTATTTTTCCCATGGAAAGACCTGCCTCATGCCCTTCAGCTCCCAGGGCTCGTCGTCTAAAAGCATCACGGTGTACATCCGGAAAACCCCTTTTCTTTTCAAAATACCCCATTGGAGATTCTCAGTCAAGGCGCGTAAAAATAATACCAAAATAAATCAGGATTTTACATAGGGCGCTTTTGCCGGGGATGCTATAGTAGGCTTACCGAGGCAACATGCCGGAGAATTGGAGGATTAGACGTGGCTTCTGTGTCCGCAGGCGTTCCCAAAACACGAAAACTGAAAATGCAAAACCGCTCCATTAAACGAAGCATCCCGCTGCTTATCTTGTTTATACCTGTTATAGCCTATTACATTTGCTTTCACTACTTACCCATGTTCGGCATTGTAATGGCTTTTCAAAATTATAATATAAGGGATGGATTTTTTGGAAGCTCCTGGGTGGGGTTTAAATATTTCAATCTCATTTTTAACACGCCCGCAACCCTGAACGTAGTAAAGAACACCCTATTGCTTGGTGTCTCACGCTTCCTCATCAGCATTCCTTTCCCCATTCTGATGGCCCTGATGCTCAATGAGGTGAAAGGAAAAAACTTTAAAAAAACAGTACAAACCGCCGTTTACCTGCCCCACTTTCTCTCCTGGGTCATCGTGGGAGGTATTGTGGTTAACCTCTTCGGTCAGGAGACGGGGGCCGTAAACAACCTCGTACGTTATATATGGGGGGAGCCTTACGCCTTTTTATACAATGAAAAAGCCTGGCTTGCCATTTTCTACGGGTCGGGCATATGGAAGGAATGCGGGTTTTCAGCCATCATCTATCTGGCCGCCTTGACCGGTGTGGATCCGGAGCTTTACGACGCCGCTTCCATCGACGGAGCAAGCAAGCTCCAACGAATATGGAATGTCACCCTTCCCTGTATTATGCCAACCATTGTTATCAATCTCATCCTTCAAATAGGCAATTCGGTTAACGTGGGTTTTGATCAGATTTATGTCTTGACAAACCCGACGGTCAACAATATCGCCGATGTGGTCAGCACTTATGTCTACAGAGTGGGGCTCCAGCAGATGCAATTCAGCCTGACGAGCGCTATGGGCCTGTTTCAATCCCTTTTGGGAATCACTCTGGTCGTGCTCACCAATCGCATAGCAAAAAAAGCAGGGATGAACCTGTGGTAGGGGTAGCAACAATCCCCTGAGAATGCGGGTTGGAAATGCAAACAATAAATAGACAGAATAAACAATTTGTGAATATAAGCGAATGCACCCCAGGTTTCATACCTGGTTGGTACTTCGCGGAAAGGCATGGTCATAAATGAGAGAAACACGGGGCGATAAAATTCTGAACGTCTTTAATTATGTGCTGCTTGCTTTGGCGGGCCTTGTCTGCATCCTGCCTGTGGTGAACGTTTTTGCAACGGCCTTCAGCGATTCCGTGGCGGTGGAGTCGGGACAGGTGGGGCTCTGGCCCGTTAATCCGACGCTGGATTCCTTTAAGCTTCTCATCAAAGGCACCATGGCCTTCAAAGCCTTTGGCAACAGCGTGGTGATTACGCTTGTCGGTACCACCTTCAGTATGCTTATGACTATTGCCGCGGCCTATCCCCTGTCCAAGAGCTACTTTGTCCTCAACGGATTTTTTACCAAGGCCATTGTCTTTACCATGCTTTTCAGCGGAGGCATGATTCCCTCCTATATTGTAATACAGAAATTCGGCCTCATCGACAATTATGCCGCCCTCTGGCTCCCTGCCGCCATAAGCACCTATAACATGCTTATCATGCGAACCTTTTTCCATAACATTCCCGCGGAAATTGAGGAGGCGGCTATTATTGACGGCTGCGGCGAGCTCCGGCTTATGTGGGGAATTTACCTGCCCCTTTCCGTACCGGTTATCGCAACCCTTACGCTGTTTTACGGCGTAGCCCATTGGAATGCTTTTATGAGCGTTCTGCTTTACATCAACGATCCGGCGAAGCAAAACCTGTCCGTGCTGGTTCAGCAAATGATCAAGAGCATGAATGTGCTGAACAATGAAATCATCAACGCCAACCCGGAGGATCTGAAAGCAGTTACAACGGCCGGAATACGGGCCTCGGGGGTTGTGGTCATGGTTCTGCCCATGCTGGCGGTTTATCCCATTCTGCAAAAATATTATGTCAAAGGGATTATGCTTGGTTCGGTTAAAGGATAAAATTTTATATATCGAGGAGGAAACGAGATGAAATCACCTAAAAACAGGATTCTGTCCGCCCTGCTGTGCGCCGCAATGCTTGCGGCTCCCCTGACGGGCTGCGGGGCCGGGGACACAGGGAACAGCACCCAGACTCCGAGCCCGACCCAGTCGGCTTCGCCTTCGGGTACGGCTTCCCCCACTCCCGAGGTGCGTCAGAAGATAACCGCGGCCATTTACGACAGAGGCAATATCCCCGCGTCGGAAGGCACCATTACGGACAACCGCTGGACCCGGTGGATTAATGAAAATTCCCCTGTGGATGTGGAGTTTATCGCCATTCCCAGATGGACCTCCAGCGAGAAGTACAACGCCCTGTTCGCTTCCGGTACGGCGCCGGATTTAATTGAGGAATTCAGCGTGGCCAACCTGAACACCTTCTACTCCAACCGGCTTTTAATGCCCCTTAACGATGTGGTGGACAACAGCAGCACGGAGTATAAGGCCCTTCTGGAACAATACCCTTCCCTGCGGAAGTTCCTTACCAGGGAGGACGGCCAGATGTATACCTTCGGAGCGATTATGTCCGCCGCCTCCAATCATTATCTCCTTATGAGAAAGGACTGGCTGGACAATCTGGGTCTTAAGACTCCCGCCACTCCCGAGGAATTTATTGCCGTATGCGACGCCTTTACCAACAGGGATCCCGACGGCAACGGTGCAAAGGACACCCTGGCCGCCTCCCTTGCCGGCACCATGACCAGCCTTATGACGGCCATGTTTGGGGGAATGGGTTCCTGGCAGAACGACTGGCGGTTTGACGACAGCGGTGAGATGGTTTACCGCTGGGATCAGGTTGAAGCCTCCGTCACCTTTAAAAAGGCCCTCTACGACGGCGGTTATATCGATAAGGATTTCGCCACCGACAACAACGGCACAAAAGCCATGCAGGATTTTATCAGCGGCAAGCTGGGAATTGTCGGGCTAAACGGGGGAAAGGGAGCCATTCTCAATACTCTCAACAGCCTTGTTGAAAATAATCCCGATGCGGATATCATTCCGATAGCCCTTCCTACTACTGAATTCGGAAGCTTTGTACCGGCAGGGGGAAGCTTTATGCAGCACACCGGCGGCATCAATGCAAGCTCCAAAAAACCTGAAGCCGTCATAGCCTATCTTGATTTCCTCAACAAAACTGAAACCCTTGTTTCTCTCAGATACGGCGGTGAGGAGTATTCCGTGGTGGATGCCAATACCGGGGGACTGGTAGCCAAGGATCAGGAAAAGTTCAAAACAGAGGTTAGCTATACCGGAGATTTCTTTATGTCTTCCAGCAAAATCCTGGATCCCTATAACGACATTCTTCCGTTTAATACAAACGAACCCCTGCAAAAACGCGCCCGGGATATCGTTGTAGCCGCAGACAAAATGTATCTCGATCCTTCAAGGGGGGTGTATCAATTAATGGTCATGCCCGCCCTTCCCGAGGAACTGGCCCTTATCCAGGCCAATATCGGAACCCAGCTTGACGATTGCTACACCAAAGCCATCCTTGGCGGAAGCAGCTATTCGGCGGCTCAGGCCGTGGCGGACGCCCGCAAGATCTTCACCGACGCGGGAGGTGAACAGCTCACCGAGTACTATAACGAATGGTTTAAGAATAACGACAGCGGTATTGTATCCAACGAGGATATGGCCAAAATGCTGCCCGAATATGTGAAAAACTGAGAACCTGGAATGACTGGAACGACTGGAACGAATAGTTAAGGGCTGCCCGTCAGATGTGAGACGGGCAGCCCTTTTCTTTTTACGGATTCCATTTAAGACGGTATTCAGAAACGCCTAATCCGTAAACGGACTTGAATTTTCTTCTGAAGCTGGAGGCGTCCAGGTACCCCACCTTTGCTACAATGGCGTGAATGGGCAAATCCGTTTCTCTTAAAAGCTGGCAGGCCTTTTCAAGACGTATGCCGGTAAGGTAATCAATATAGGACATGCCGATTTTTGCTTTAAAGAGCTTGCTTAAATAAGTCTTTGTAAAGCCTGAGAAGTTGGCTACCTCCTCGGCGGTAAGCTCGCTTTTGCTGTAGTTGTCGGCAATATAGCCCAGTATATTTGAGAATTCATCATGGGGCTTTCGGCTGCAATAGCAAAGCAGCAGCCGCTTAACCGCTTTTTCAAAGTTCTCGCCGTCAGAGGGGTCGATATTTACAATTTCACTTAAAAGCTCATCGCTGGGGCTGTCGGGCTGGCTTTGCACCGCCACCATAAGGGGTTGGAGGATGCAATACCTTAAATAGCGCTTATTTTCTTCAGAGCATGGATTTAATTGAATGCGCTGATGAAGCTTGTGGAGGTTTTCCGAGGCACCGGCTTCATCGTATTCCCTTACAGCCCTTCCGAAGGCTTCCAATTCTTCCTGGTTAAGATACAGAACACCTCCGGCAGGCTTGTTTTTAATAATGTTTTCCCAGCATTCCAATCGGCCGTAGCTTACCCGGTTGCGGTGCATCTGTTCCAGTATGCTCATTGCTTCCATGTAGGCATAGTTTGCCATGGAATGGCTTTGGTAAACCTGGCTGGCGGCAAAATAACGGGGATGGATGCCGCTGTCCTCCAATACTGCGGTTAGTCGGCGTGCCATCTTTTCCCTAAGTGTTATGGTGTAGTCAAAGCTCGGAAGCTCGGCCAGAAAAAGAATAACGGTTTGTCCCAGGAGGGTGGTTTCATAATACAGGTCATTTTCAAGAAGGCGTTTAAACTGCTTCACCGTCTCCTTCTTTTCTTCACCTGAGAGCATGACACCTCCCACATAGAAATATTCCTCACAGCGTACAAGGCCGCATGCCTCGTAGAGCCGGGCAATGGTTTCACTGTCCTGAATAAGGCCGTGAAAGATGAGAAGGGAGGTCTGCTGGCGCATGGCGCTTCGGTAAACCGCCATATCCTTTTTCAAAAAACGGCTGTCGGTAAGGCTTCGCTGGATCATGGACTGTATGTAGTCGTATTCGCTCCCCCTTGCCTTTGAGGCTGAGGGCGGTTCGTTGCCGCTGAATATAGCTTCTAGACGGCGAATACTCTTTTCCCGCTTTTTGCTGAATATGATGGCGGCGCCGGAGGACAGCAGCATGCCGCCGATTAAGATAAAATAGTTGAGGATTTGTTCGGTTTTGACATCATTGTAGAGCAAATCGGAGCGGTAAAAGAAGGTTAGCTCCATGCCCAGAAGGTCCACTTCTTTAGCTACGGCAGTGTATTTATCGGAAGAAAGCATTTCCTCGGCCTTGTTCTGTTCCACCGTAACGATGCTTCCCTTTGTATCTCCGCCAAAATAGAGGGTGCCTCCGTCCGAGAACACGATTTTAATGTAAGAGGATGCCGTATCCTGAAGCCGCCCGATGACATCGCTCAGATAGGAAAGAGAAAAGCAGTAATTTACCGAAACATTATAATCTCCTGTTTTAAGCCTTACCGGGTAATGCAAAAAGAAATACCCGTCCTTGCCGTTCTTGAAAAGGCATAATGCCCCTTCCTGGGGGCTTTCCAGCAACTCCAGCCCATTGGCGGCACTATCCCCGTTAAGGCTCAGGATTTTGTTAAAATAGATTCGGGTATTGGCCTTACCCATGGAGGAGTAAACATCATCTGTTCCGTAATACATAAATATGTCACTGAAATTGGTGTTCAGAAGCTTAACCTTTTTCAGTAACTCAATACCGGCCCGGCCGTTTGAATAATTGGCCAGTATGCGGTGCGGCATAAGCTCCAGCGAGGAAGAAAGCGTAACACTGTTTTCATAATAGGTGACGTACATGTTTTTCAGCTCATTGGCAATATGATCAAGCTGAAGTGAAACCGCGTGGAATTCCTTCTCCTTAAGCTTGTTAATGGTATTTTGAGCAACAATAAAACTAACCAGCAGAACAGGCAGTAAGATCCGGAGATAAATCAGAAAAAAATGCAGTGCCGAGGTATGCTTTGCCTTCATGAGAAAATCCCCTTTACTAAAATTCGTGACTGGACCTTTAAAACCTGTAGCCTATTCGAGGCAAAAAGCCCTGGAATTACTAAAAATAAGCCTAGCGCAGTACAAAGCTTTGGATAGGCCAAACAGACGGCCCCATAAGGACCGCCTGTCTGGCAGGCTAAGCAAAGCTTTGAACCCAATCGGTATGTTTTTGCGGATAACCCGTTAAGGCATCCGGACTGAATTTATTTTCCTGAATATCTGTCATAAGCAGCCTGTTCAATGGCAAGGAGATCCGAAAGCCCCATGGAATTAAGCTCTGAGAGGAAGGCGTCCCAACCTGAGTCAATATCCACTTCTCCTATAATAAACTGGGCTTTGGCGGCCGTCAAATAGGTCTGAACATCAGCTAAAAGCGTTGACCTTCTGGAGGCCTCTTCAGCCGTATAAGCAATAGTGGGGAACCGGCGGGCGGTTTGCACAGCCTTATTGCGAAGGGCGTATTCACGAAGAGCGTTGGCGGTACTAAGCTCCCAGACCGATCCCTGGGTATTGATAAGCTCCTCGGTGGGTGTTTCCTTCAAGAGGTTATAGATGGTTCCCTGATTAATACGCTTGAGGGAGAAGGAATTCAAGGCAATGGCCTTTTTAACCCGGTATTCGTCGGTGGAGGCATAATCCTTGGCATAGTTTGTGTGATCAATAACGCCAATGCCGTTTACGTCTCTGTAATCAAAGGTGACACCTTCGTAGCCGTTAAGCTGGGAAAGAACCCCTTCGTCGGTGTACATGTAGTCAATAAAGCGGGCTACAGCCTCGGGATACTTTGTGGTAGCGCTTGCCAGAGCCCGGTAGGTGCCGGATACGCGGTTATTTAGAACGGTAATCTGTTGATTATTATAATTCTTATCCGTCATTCCTGTAACATAGTACCACTGCATTTGCTCCTGGTTTCCTGCCTTGGTGGACATGGTGTAATTTCCGAAATAGCCCACCTGGCCGTTAAGGATTTTTTCCTGAAGCTCATCGGAGGTAATGACATAGGCATCCTGATTGATAAGATCCTCTGAATAGAGCTTGTGCATGTATTTCAAAAAGGCCTTGTAGTTGTCGGTGGTTTCAGCCAGAACCACCGTGTCACTGTCGTCTGTTATGAGGTTATAAGTAAAGGTATAGCCGTTAATGCCGTAAGCCCAAAGTATGGGAAGCTCACTGTTCCAGCTGGCTTCTCCAGCCATGCCCATAGGTATCTCATCGTTTTTGTCGCCATTGCCGTTGGCATCCTGATCCCTGAAGGCTAAAAGCACGTCATAAAGCTCATCCAGGGTTGTAGGGGCCGTTTTGCCCACATTTTTAAGCCAGGTTTGGCTCATGTAGGTTTGGGAGACAAGGATGCTGGAATCAATCCAGTCGGATAAAAGAGAGAAGCCGTATACAGAGCCTTGCGGAGAGGTAAGAAAGGTTTTGTATTCCGGGTATTGCTCATAGGTTTCCATAAGTGCAGGCATTAAATCGTAATACTTGGTAAAGTCAAGAAAATAACCCTGACCGCCGTAGGTCAGTACATCCGATGGGGAAAGGGAGCAGTTTCCAAGAAGATCGGGCAGGGAATCCGAGGAGAGCATGAGGGTGAATTGAGTGCTCCACTCATCATTGCTGTAGGTGGTGGCCTCAAGCTTGATGCCCAGCCTTTTTTCATACTCCTCAAACATAATGGTATCATTCCAGTTGGGAGTGGAGCCGGTAGGTCCTGACAGTGTCAGCGTAATGACTTCATCGGAAATGGGATAGCCTTCCTTGTTATAGTACAGGTCTTCCCCCGAACCGTTCCCGCTGGTTCCGGACGTATTTTGAGGGGGAGTGGGAGTAGGCGAAGAGGATGTGCTGCTGGAGCAGGCTGCCAGGGATAGCAGCAGTCCCGCCGAGAGAAGGACGGCTGTCGGCCGTTGAAAGGATCTTTGTTTCATAGTCTTTCCTCCTGAAAAAGTTGTTTATTGCAACCGCCCGGTTATCAATCCAATGAAACTGCGGGCAGTTTTAACCGGATTGACTCGACCTAACCTTTGACGGAGCCTATCATCATGCCCTTTGCAAAATACTTTTGCAAAAACGGGTAGATGGCAAGCATGGGCAGTGTGGAGGCCACAATGACACAGTACTTAATCATATTGGCTGTATCCGCCTGCTTGATTAAATAGGCCATTTCCTCAGATGTAAAGGATTCGCCGGAGGTCATGGCGTCCTGAGCAAATTTGCTTTGCACCAGAATTTCCCGCAAAAAGAGCTGCAAAGGGTATTTATCCCGATCCTTTAAATAGATCATGGCGTTAAAATAGGAATTCCAATGGCCTACGCCGTAGTAAATGGTCAGAATAACAATAATGGGGGCTGAAAGGGGAAGCACAATTTTTAAGAAAATCTTGAAATCATTGCACCCGTCAATTCTTGCGGCTTCATGCAGTTCCCAGGGAATGGTATTTGCAAAAAATGTCCGGGCTACAATGAGATTATACACCGAAAGCCCTCCGCTGATAAGCATAACAAGGCGGGAGTCCAGGAGTCCGAGATCCTTAATGTTGAGGTAGCCGGGAATGAGACCTCCGCTGAAATACATGGTAAACATAAAAATCACCATAAGAAAGCCGCGGCTCACCATATCCCTCCGGGAAAGGGCGTAGGCGGCGGGAAGAGTGATGGCCAGATTCACCAGCGTACCTAAAACGGTATAGTAAATCGTGTTGGCATAACCCCGCCAGATTTCCGAGTATTGAAGAATGTATTTATAGCCGTCCAGGGACGATTCCACCGGCCACAGAAGCATCCGGCCCGATGTCACTGCCTTGGGATCGCTGAAGGAAGCGCTTAGAACATATAACATGGGATATAGCTGGACAATGAAAAACAATGCAAGAAGAATACCGTTGACAATAACCAGTGTTCTGTCGCTGCCGCTCAGCCGAATCTTTGATGAATAGCGAGTCTTATCCATGATGGTTCTCTTCTCCTTCCTTACCATAAGCCTACTTTGCCGATTTTATTGGACAATAGGTTGGCACCGATGAGTATCAGCGAGTTGACAACCGAATTGAACACACCGGTAGCTGTTGAAAAGGCAAAGTCCGACTGCTGAAGTCCCACCTTGTAGACATAAGTGGAGATAACCTCGGAGGCGCTGATGTTGGTATTGGTTTGAAGAAGATAGACCTTTTCGTACCCCACGCTTAAAAGGGAGCCGCACTGGAGGATGAAAAGCACCACAATGGTGGGAACCAGTACCGGTAGGTTGATATAAATAATTTTCTTTATTCTGGAGGCTCCGTCCATATCCGCCGCCTCCAATAAGGATTTATCCACTCCGGAGAGCGCTGCGTAATAAATAATGGAGCTCCAGCCCACCCCCTGCCACACTCCGCTTATAACGTAGACCCATTTAAACAGACTTGCTTCCTGCAAAAAGAAAACCGATTCCATGCCCAGGAGGTTTAAAAACCTGTTGATAATGCCGGAGCTTGGGCTGAGAAACAGGGTGAGCATACCGCACATAACCACAACCGATATAAAATGGGGGGCGTAGGAAACCGTTTGAATGGTTCGCCTCAGCCTTTCCCTTCCAAGCTCGTTGAGCATCAGGGCCAGTATAATTGGCATGGGAAAGCCTATAAGAAGGCTTAATACGCTTATGGAAAGCGTGTTTTTAAGAATGATGGGGAACCAGTAGGAATTGAACAGGCGTAAAAAGTTATCCAGCCCATTCCAGTCGCTGCCCCAGATCCCGGCCCGCATATTGTAGTTTTTAAAAGCGATGATGACGCCGTACATAGGCTTGTAAGCAAATACAATTATGTAAATCAGTGCCGGAAGCACAAGAACATAGAGCTGCCAGCACCTCAAATGCTCTTTAAGCCTGCTGCTTTTTTTGCTAACGGTCCTATGTCCCAATGCCGTCTGTTTACTGGTGGATGCCGTCATTTTATTTCCTCCCTGCTTTGGTGTAAACCCATTATCCATGGGAAGGAAGGATTTAAAAAGAGGGTTATAGATGTTGTATGAAGAGGATAAAATGACACTTTCGGCACTCTTTTAGAGCATTTAACCGTTTTGCAGCATCTCTCACTGCATTTTTGGCATGCCCTGAGAAGGTGTAATTGCTCAAATGACACCGGAATAGAGAGGTTGTTCTTGCAAATGGAATAGG
>JAFADM010000485.1 GCA_023424865.1 Bacillota bacterium
GGATAAGGAAGGCTGAAACAAGACAGGAAGAGTGCTTTATCATATAAACAACCCCTGATTTCTTATTATTCCTATTGCTGCCTATTCCTGCTGATACCTGATGTTTTTCCCTCTTATTATAGCCCTTCCTCATGTGTGACACAAGCGCAGGAATCGTCAAATCATTTTTTAGTTCCGTTTTAAGGATGTTTAGGCATTTAAGAATCTGATAAGAATACCCTTTTAGTAATGGGATGAAGTAAACTTCCGCTATAAAAACATTGTGCTTTCAATCCGACACCATTATTTGATATAATAACGGTGCATTGGCTCCAATAAACAATAAGAGGGAGGCTGACAAATGACGAAACACAAAAAGCGTTTCGGTGACAGGTATGACGGCCGGCGCATTCGCTCGTTAAATCCGTTTTACAAAATTATACCCTATATCATGAAAACACGAGTGGATGCCCAAAATTATTTCGAGGATAAAATCGAGATCAGCAACACGGAGGAATATATACGCCAAAAGCGCCGTGAGTATGATATTCCTATCTCCTTTCTCCATGTCATTATTGCCGCCATGGTGAGAACCATCTCCCAAAAACCGGGTCTGAACCGCTTTATCGGAGGTCAGAAAATTTTTGCCCGCAAGGATATTTTTATTACCTTCGTACTAAAAAAGGAGTTCCGGGACGACAGCCCTGAAACCACCCTTAAAATACGCTTTGAGCCTACCGATACGTTTATGGATGTGGTTAAAAGAATAAACGATCAGGTGGATCAGAATAAAAGCCTTTCCGTTAAAAATGACGCGGACAAAACGGCTCATTTTATCATGCTCATTCCCGGCCTTCTTGTCAAATTTGTGGTTTGGTTTTTGTCCTGTCTCGATTATTTCGGCTTCATGCCCAAGTTCATTAATAATGCCAGCCCTTTTCACACCAGCGTCTTTATTACAGATTTAGGCTCATTAGGAATACAGCCCATTTACCACCACCTGTATGAGTTCGGCAATACCTCAAGCTTTATCTCCTTTGGCTTGAAGCAGAAGGAAAAGGTATTTAATGCCGACAATGAAATTATTAATCGAAAATATGTCAATATCAAGGTGGTAACCGATGAACGTATTTGTGACGGCCACTACTACGCCACGGCATTTAAGCTCTACCGCAATTTTATCAAGCATCCGGAAAAGCTTGATACGCCTCCTGCCGAGGTAGTTGAGGATATTCTTTAATTCAGTTTAGCAAAATACCTGTTGAATCATAAAACCCCTCCTATGTTCAATTGAGCATAGGAGGGGTTTTTAAAGTACAGCAATAAGAATTACGCCTCAACGTTAAAACCAAGTTCTGCCGCTGCGGTACGCATGCCTTCGATGGTTTTTTCAATAGTCTCTTCCAGGCTCAGTCCCAGCATTTGAACTCCGTTCTCAATGACTTCCCGGTTAACGCCTACGGCAAAGCCCTTTTGCTTCCATTTTTTCTTAACTGAGGAGACCTGAAGATCCGAGAGGCTTTTACTGGGCCGCAGGATGGCTGTCGCGGCGATAAGGCCTGTAAGCTCATCGGTGGCATAAAGGACCTTTTCCATGACGTGGACGGGCTCCACATCGTTGACAAGCTTGTAGCCATGACTTATAACCGCATGTATATATTCCTCCGGCCAGCCGTCCTCTTCAAGAAGCTCCCGTGTGCGGTGGCAGTGCTCCTCAGGGTATTTCTCAAAATCAATATCATGGAGCAGGCCAATGGCTCCCCATTTTTCCACATCTTCTCCGTACAGCTCTGCAAAGTAGCGCATAACCGCTTCCACTGCCAGAGCGTGACGTATAAGGCTTTCACTTTTGACATGCCTGTTGAGCAAATTCCAGGCTTCCTGTCTGTCAAAATTACGTGCCATGACGGCATCCTTCCCTTCAAATCCGGTATCCCATTGAAAACAGTGCTTCAATATCCGGCTTAATTTCTTCTATTTTAGGACTGGCGTCCAAGGCTGTCAAGCCGATGGCCGATTTACTTTAATTCCTATATGAAAGATGGAGGCGCTTAAATTACGAATGGAACAATTCACCTGATGCCATTGCTTGCATCGAATTGTTAAAAACATGTTAACTTTATGTTAAATAAATGGTTGACTTGTAAACTATTTAAACCTTATACTTAATTCAATTGCACTAACCCCATAGTATTAAATTGCAAAAGGAGGTTTTCTGCATGGCATCCATCAGGGATGTGTGGACATCGGCCAACAACGTCATCCGTTCAGCACGCCAGATTATAAATGAACAGCTGCGGCCCCTGGGATTAAGCAGCGCTGAGGGGAATATCCTCCTGCATATGCTCATGTCTCCTGAAAACAGGTATCAGGAGCAGCTCGTGACCCAGTTGGACATCAGTAAGGGCGCTGTATCACGGGCAGTTGATTCACTGGTAGACAAGGGTTATCTTCATCGTGAAAAAGCCTCTCATGATAAGCGTTTTACCCAATTGCACCTTTCTGACAAGGCCCAGGCGCTGAGCATGGAAATTGAAAAAATCTACACCGGCCTCTATATGAGGGCAATCGAGAACATTTCTGAAAATGAGTTCAAAACACTTATAAGTATTTTGAATCGGGTATCCAAAAACCTGACCTCAGATTAATGAAGGGAAGTATTTTATGCTGCGGGAAGCACTGTCCGGCTTTGGCTGGTTCACTTTGTATTATATCATTGGTGCCACGCTATTAATTTTAATGCGTACATATCTTAACCTTCCAAAGGAATTATTCAGAAAAATGCTCCATATGGTCTGCGT
>JAFADM010000503.1 GCA_023424865.1 Bacillota bacterium
AAGCCCGCTTTAGAATGGAGTTGTTCCGGCCTGTAAAGAGGGCGGATTGACACCGAAGGCGGGTTGTGATACTTTTATGAAAGTGAAGAAAGCCAAGAAGGCTTTGTGTTTATCCTGTGTATCCTGAACATACCGTGTGGAATGCAAGTACTCCGTTTTGGGGTGCGCAAAAATCGGCCCATGAAGGGTTAGGTATGGCAAAACCCTCACGGGCCGATTAATTTGAGTCCTGCTCGTATCACGTAAGTTGCAGGCCAAAAAGAAAAGGGGATAAGATTATGCACATGGCCGATGCCTTGTTGTCTCCCGCGGTAGGAGGCATTATGCTGGGCGGCGCAGTCGCTGCCGGAGCCTATTCGGTTAAAAAACTTAAAAATGGATTTGACGACAGCAAGATTCCGCTCATGGGGGTAGCTGGTGCTTTTGTTTTTGCTGCCCAGATGATAAACTTTACCATTCCCGGTACCGGTTCAAGCGGGCATCTGGGAGGGGGCATTCTTCTGGCGGCGCTTATTGGCCCCCAGGCGGGCTATTTGGCGATGGCCTCCATTTTGCTCATTCAGGCTTTGTTTTTTGCTGACGGCGGGCTGCTTGCCTTTGGCTGCAATGCAATAAATATGGGCTTCCTTACCTGCTTTCTCGCGTACACACTTATTTACAAGCCCATTGCAGGCAGGAAGACCAATAGAAAACGACTTGCGGCAGCCTCCATGCTTGCTTCTGTGGGCGGCTTGCAATTAGGAGCCCTGGCGGTTGTTATTGAAACCCTGTTATCAGGTAAAAGTGAGCTTCCTTTTGGACCCTTCCTTCTTTTCATGCAGCCCATTCACCTGGCTATCGGCCTGGGAGAAGGACTTATTACCTCTGCGGTTCTTCTTTCCGTTTATAAAGCCCGGCCTGAGCTTCTGGAGCAGGAGCCGTCTGAACAGACAGGCAGCGCATCGAAAAAATGGAGCGGCGTTGTGGCGGGCCTTGCCATTGCGGCGGTTCTGACAGGCGGCGTGGTGTCCTGGTTTGCCTCCGAATATCCGGATGGTCTGGAATGGTCCATTGCCAATGCTGCCGGACAGGAGGAGCCGGAAGGCGACTCAACGGTACATCAGGCTCTGGCAAAGGTTCAGGAAGCACTGGCCTTTCTGCCTGACTATGGCTTTAAGGAAGGCGGAGAGGCTCAAGCTGCCGGCACCGATGCGGGCTCATCCCCTGTAAGCCTTGGAACCAGTGTTTCAGGCGTAACGGGAGGAGTGCTGACACTGGGGCTGGTCGCCTTAATCGGCGGAAGCATCACTCTGGCTAAAAAAAGAAAAAAGGCGGCAGCATAGCAGCATGGCGAGTTTTTTCAACAGCAGATACCAGATGCGTTATATGGAGGATCTGGCAGCCCGTAATATTTGGCTTAACCGGTTGGATCCTCTGGCAAAGCTTATGGTTACCATCGGCTTTCTGGTGGTTGCCGTATCCTTTGACAAATACGAGATAGAGGGGCTTTTGCCCCTCCTTTTATATCCTGTACTACTGGTATCGGCAGCAGAAATACCCATGAAACCGCTTATGAAGCGGATACTTCCTGTTTTGCCCCTGATTTTGGGAGTGGGTTTTTTTAATCCGCTGTTTGATCCGGGACGTACAGTGGTTCTGGGCATTACCCTTTCCAGCGGATGGATAAGTCTTGCGGCCCTGCTGATAAAGGGCTGCCTGACTGTATATTCAGCCCTTCTTTTGGCGGCCTCCACTTCCATGGAGGAAATAGGAAACGCCCTTCGCCGCTTAAGGCTGCCAAGGCTGTTTGTCCTCCAGTTTACACTTACCTTCCGCTATATTGCTCTGTTCATTGAGGAGGCGGCAAGGGCGTGGACCGCCTATTCCCTCAGAGCTCCGGGACACAGGGGAATAGACAGAAGAGCCTGGGGGCCTCTTTTATCCAGAATGGTACTGGTTACGGTGGAAAGGGCACAAAGGGTCTATGATGCCATGAAGCTAAGAGGCTTTGACGGGGACTACCACGCTGTTACAGAATCACGTTCACCACAATGGGTGTGGAAAAGCTTGTTATACACCGCAGGCTGGCTGGGATTTTTTTTACTGGTTCGCCTGGTTAATATTCCGCAATGGCTGGGAGGTCTTTTATGAATCAAGGCAAGCTGCTGCTTGAGGATATAGCCTATACCTATCCTGATGGGCGGACAGCCCTTAAAAATATCCGGCTGTGCATTAATGAAGGAGAAACCGTGGGTATTGTAGGGGCCAACGGAGCAGGCAAATCAACCCTGCTGATGGTAATGACAGGCCTTCTTGCGCCTTCTTCCGGCAGTGTATGGGTGGATGGTGAAAAATATAACAAAAATAATTTAAAGCTGCTTCGAAAAAAGCTGGGATTTATTATGCAAAATCCTGATGATCAGCTTTTTATGACCAGTGTTTATGAGGATGTGGCCTTCGGCCCCAGAAATCTGGGATTCCCGGAAAAGGAAGTGGAAGCGCGAGTGAAGGAGGCTCTGTCCCAAACCGGTATTTCGGAGCTGGCCTCAAGGCCGCCCTATCGGTTGTCTGAGGGAGAAAAGCGAGCCGCTGCCATTGCCGCCGTATTGTCCATGGAGCCGGAAATTCTCTTTATGGACGAGCCCACCTCCACACTGGATCCTCGGGCAAGAAGAAGGATGATTCGTCTTTTTGGTGAGCTTCACCATACCCGTATCCTTACCAGCCATGACATGGATCTCGTTTTTGAGCTTTGCAGCAGAACCATCATTATTAAGGACGGAACTATTCTTGCCGATGGGAAGACACGGGAGCTTTTAGCAGACGGGGACCTGATGGAACGGGCCGCGCTGGAAAGACCACTTGCTCTTCAGGGATGTCCTGTCTGCGGCAGCGAGGTTCGGGAAAAGGTATGGGAGAAGGATTCAAAATAAAATGGAAAACGTCATTGGAACAAGGAGGAAACCGCTATGCGCATAGCCGTAATGGATGGTCAGGGAGGCGGCATTGGTAAAAACATAATAGAGAGAATCCGGCAGACTCTGGGATCATCCCTCACTATTCTGGCCCTGGGAACCAATGCACTGGCAACCGCTGCCATGCTGAGGGCCGGTGCGGACGAGGGCGCCTCGGGAGAAAATGCCGTTCTTTATAATGCCCCTAAAGTGGACGTAATTGTAGGCAGCGTGGGTATAATTGCCGCCAATGCCATGCTGGGCGAGCTGACACCGGCCATGGCCCGGGCTGTTGCGGAGAGCCCGGCCCGTAAAATCCTTATTCCCCTTAACCGATGCAATCTGTATGTGGTGGGAACCAACCAGGATTCCCTGTCTCCCTGCCTGGATGAGATGACGGAGATTCTTCGCGCCATGCTTTCGGCTTAAAGCTAAGCTTACTTCTTCGCGCTCCCGTCTTTTAAATTCCGTATCAAAAGAGCTCTAATAGATGGATGCATTCTTTTACCATATGTGGTACAATAGGTGCAATATTGAGGTTGTACTGGTGATACCATGCAGAGTCACACTGAAACCGTAGACGCCCTAATTAAGGAATGTCACGAATACATTAATACGGATCCTGAATTGGCGGCCCGCAAGGCTCAGGAAGCCCTTCAACTGTCGGAGAAGGAGAAAAACGATTCCGGCAGATTTGAGAGCTTGTTTGTCATGGGGCGGATCAGCAATAATTTTAATGATAATGCCCAGGCCGTTCACTATTTTGAGGAATGCTTAAGGCTTGGGGAAAAGCTGAAGGAACCCTTGAAAACCGCCATGTCAAAAAATGCACTGGGTATCGCCTACAGTCAGATGGATATTCATTCAAGGGCGCTGGAACTGTTTCTGGCCGCGTTGGACATTGCACGGGGCAATGACCTGGCCGAATTGGAATGCAAGGTAAACAACAATATTTCCTCCGTCTTTTCCGATCTCAAGGATTACACCAATTGCCTCAAATATCTGCTTCTTGCTTATGAAAAAGCATTGACTGCCAATTTGCCCGTTGCGGTTTATCTGCGTAATATAGCCAATATTTATGCCGATATTGAAAAATATGAAGAGGCCTACGAATATGCCCTCATAGCGCGGAACGCCAATTGGAAGGAAAAGAATCAGTTTGTCTGGGCGGATATTTATTTTATACTGGCGGTAGTAACCTATAAAAGAGGAAACCCTGTTCGGTATCTAAGGTATTTCCAGTTGGCTTTCAGGCTGGCTGAAAAATACCATAACTTCTTTGCTTTTGCTGAAGGAAAGACGGATATGGCGGAGATATTGCTTGAGGAACACCAGTATGATGAGGCCTGGGAATGCCTGGATTCAGCCAAGGCCTATAGCCAGTGCTACGAATATTTTATTCTTAATAAGCCTATTTTAAAGCTGTATGCCCGCCTATTCCGTGAAAAAGGGGATCCTGAAGGTGAACTTCGCATACTCAGGGAATACGTCCAGGCCGACAGTGATTTTGAAAAAATGGAATTTGACCAGAAGAGAGCCTATACACATATTCAAATATCCCTTTACCATATGCAGGTGGAGCATCGTAATCTCAAAGCCCATATCGGCAAGGATCCCCTGACCGGGGTTTTAAGCTACAGAAGCTTCGAGGAAAGGGTTAACGACGCACTTATCTCCTCATTGGTTCGAGGAGTACTCCTTTTTGCCGATTTGGACAATCTCAAGGGGGTTAATGACACCTTTGGACATCAGACCGGAGATGAACTGATTATTGAATTTGCACGCATCCTTGAAAAAGAGGTGGAGGACAGAGGCCTGATATTCCGAAAGGGCGGGGACGAGTTTATTATCTTTTTACCCGAGTGCAGCCGGAAAAAAGCTTATGAGATGGTTAAAAGGCTGTTTGCCCAGCTGGCTCTTCCCAGGCTTGTGGGCAAAACGCATATGAACATAAGCTGCAGCATAGGTATCGTGGAGGCCAATTCGGAGCTGGATAATGCCAGAAGTCTTGAAGCGAAGGCTGATAAAGCCATGTACAAGGCTAAGAATCTGGGAAAAGGCGGGTTTTGCTTCTATGATGAAGGCGGTTGGGAGTAAAAAGCCACCAAGTGGAGGACGTTCCAGGGGCATATGGGGAAGGATGATAATCTCATGAATACATTACCCGAACCGGAGAATCAGGCGGAAGGCCTGGACCGGGATGAAATAAAGAAGACTGCCGCAAAGGCAAACAGGCGATTTATTACAATTCCGGGCATGGATGCCTATAGGGAGCTGCTTCAGGGATTTACAACGCGGTTCGGCGGGGTTAGTGAAGGCCCTTTTGCTTCCTTAAACCTGAACTTTAACCGGCCCGATCCCAAAGAGAACGTGGCTGAGAACTACAGGCTGCTCGGGCAGTCACTGGGAGTAGCCTCTGAAAACATGGTGCTTTCACGCCAGGTTCACGGGAACCGGGTGGAGGCGGTGGATAAAAGCTATGGGGGAATGGGCATATTGAGGCCCCGTTCCTATGAGGAGGCCGATGGGCTTATCACAGGGGAGAAGGGATTATTGCTTATTACCCTTTACGCCGACTGCGTCCCCCTTTATTTTTATGATCCCCGTCTGGGCGTCATTGGCCTTGCTCACTCCGGCTGGAAGGGGACGCTTCTGAATATCGGAGCTGTAACGGTGGAAGCCCTTCAAACGCATTTCGGCAGTAAACCAGGGGATATCCGGGTGTTTTTCGGGCCTCATATCCGAAGCTGCTGCTTTGAGGTAGGGGAAGATGTGGCGGAACAGTTTTTCAATACCTTTGCCTCAGCTCGAAAAACCGCAGCTAAAAACGCTGGGGGCAAATGGATGCTTAATCTTGAAGCAGTGATTACCCAGGCCTTAGAGGATGTGGGTCTATTGACGGAACACATTACGGGAGGTCAGAAATGCACCCGATGCTTAAGTGAAAGCTTTTTTTCACACCGGGGCAGCGGCGGAAACACGGGAACCGGTGCCGCGTTTATGATGCTGAAGAATTAAGGGGGACCCTTTTGATGAAAGCCATAACCCCATTTAACGGGTATCTGAGAAATGTATATAAAGGTTTGGCCGCTCTGCTTTCAGCGGCTCTTTTTCTGAGCGGCTGCAGTCTGCTTGAGAGCTTGGAGGCTTCTTCCGAGCCTGAGCCGGTAACTGAAACAGGACTTGCGGTCACCAGCAAGGATGAGGGCCCTTCTCAAGGGGGAAGACTTAACCTTTTTATGGTTGCACCGGATTCTTTGAA